>NZ_JBEZXS010000008.1:0-260568 GCF_040638185.1 Streptomyces sp. NPDC026672 | reverse complement strand
GGTCCCGACCTACGGGTCCGGACCTGCCGGTCCCGACCTACGGGTCCGGACCTGCCGGTCCCGACCTACGGGTCCGGACCTGCCGGTCCCGACCTACGGGTCCGGACCTGCCGGTCCCGACCTGCCGGTCCCGACCCACGGGTCCCGGCTTTGCTGATCGCAGTCCTGCCGGTCCCGGTCCTTGCCGGTCCCGGGCCACTTTTGACCGCGGGCCACTGCCGATCGCGGGCCGGCGCCGGTCGGGCCCCGCCGGCCCCGGGCCCCGCCGGTCCCCGCGTCCTCGCACGTTCTCGCCCCCTGCCCGAAACCTCCTCACGGAAGCGGAAACCCCGATGACAACTGTCCCGGCACGGTCCGGCCCCGTCCCGAAGGAAGCCGAGCCGTCCGCGCACGCGGGCGCCGCGGTGCTCCTCGCCTCGGGGGCCACCTTCCTCGCGCTGCTCGACGCCACGGTCGTCAACGTCGCCTTCCCCGACCTCAGGCGCAGCTTCCCCGACATCTCCCTCTCGCACCTGAGCTGGGTGATCACCGCCTACGCGGTCGTGTTCGCCGCCCTGCTGGCCGCCGCCGGACGCCTCGCGGACGTCCTCGGCCGCCGACGGCTGTTCCTCGTCTCCGTCCTGGCCTTCGTCGTCACCTCCCTCGCGGCCGGCGCCGCGCCCAGCGCCCCGCTGCTCATCGCGGCGCGCGCCGCGCAGGGCGCCGCCGCGGCCGGCATGATCCCCTCGGCCCTCGGGCTGCTGCTGTCCCACACCCCGCCGGCCAAGCGGGCCGCCGCCCTGGGCGCCTGGGGAGCGGCGGGCGGCATGGCCGCGGCCGTCGGCCCGAGCCTCGGCGGACTGCTCGTGGAGAGCTGGGACTGGCGCGTGGTCTTCCTGATCAACGTGCCCCTCGGACTGCTCATCGCCTACGGCACCCTGCGGCTGAGCGCGGACGCGCCCTCGGGCCGGCGACTGGCCGACCCCGTCGGCATCGTGGCCCTGGTCCTGGCCATCGGCAGCCCGGTGACCGCGCTGAGCCAGGGCACCGACTGGGGCTGGTCCAGCTGGAAGGTGCTGTGCCTGTTCGCGGGCGGCGTCGTCTTCGGCCTGGTCGTCGCGCTGCGCTCGCGGCGCCATCCCGCGCCCGCCCTCGAGACCGACCTGTGGCGCAGCCCGGTGTTCACCGCGGCCAACATCACCTCCGCGCTGTTCGGCGCGGCCATGTACGCGTGGCTGCTGGCCTGCCCGCTCTATCTGGCCTCCGTGTGGCACTACTCGGTGCTGAAGTCCGGCCTGGGCGTCACCCCCGGCGCGTTCCTCGCCGCGGCCGGCGCCGTCGTCGTCGGCCGCCGCATGCCCGTCGAACGGCAGTGGCGCGCGGTCATGTTCGGCGGGCTGCTCGCCGGCGCCTCGTTCGCCGCCATGGGGCTGACCCTCGACAGCTCGCCCGAGTACGCCGCCCTGTGGCTGCCGCCGGGCCTGCTCGGCGGACTCGGCATCGGCTGCGTCCTGACCGGTCTGTCGTCGATCGCGTCGGCCGCCCTGCCCGCCGACCGCTTCGCGGCGGGCAGCGGCATGCTCATGACGTCCCGGCAGGTCGGCGGCGCCGTGGGCGTCGCAGGACTCGCCGTGATCCTTCAGTCCGAGGGGCTCGCCACGCCCGACGGCTTCCTCACCGGCTTCGTCTGGTGCGGTGTGGTCGCCGCGCTCGCGGGTGTCAGCGCCGTGGGGCTGCGCAGCCGCGCCTGACGTGCCCCGCCGTCCGGCCCCGTGGCTCCCCAAGGCCACGGGGCCGGATCGCCGTGCCGGACGCCGGGCCCGGCCGGACCCGCCGAGCCGCCGAGCCCGCCGGGTCCGCGATAAACGATTCGAATAACTGAACCCGGAATTCCAGTGCCGCCGGACTGTAGTGTCGGGAACCATGGAAACAGCCGAACTGGACTCGTATATACGGCGGAAATTCGCCGAGCACTCCGGTCTTGCGGAAACCGAGCTGTTCAGCGCCGACACCACTCTGGCCGATGTGATCAGCCGCAGCTCACGCATGACGAACAGCATCGATCTGATGGAATCCTTCGCCCGCACGGCCAACGCCCTGCGAAAGGAGCACGGGATTCGCGTACGGCTTCCGGCACTTCCTCTCGACACCCCGCTGACGACCGTCGTCCAGCTCTTTCTGGAGGAATGCGAACGCGTGCGGAAAGAGGAGGAGGCCGCGTGAGCGTCCGGCCGCCCGAGACACCGGCCCGCCCCGGCCGCGCCGCCCGCGGGGACGCCCCGCCCGCGATCGTCACCGACCTGTACGACGCCCTGACCCGGCGCGGCATGTCGCTGGTCGACGTCACCTGGGAGCAGCACCGCCTCCACGAGTCGCGCCGCTGGAGCGTCGTCGAGATGCTCGCGGACGTCGACGTGGACCGGCTCACCCACCGCGACCGCGTCCTCGTCTGGAACGCCGGCCGCGCCGAACTCACCACCAAGCCCGGCGCCGACCGGCTGGAGCGCCAGGCCGAGGCGGAGTGCCACCGCTGGCGGGACACCGCCCCGGCCGTCGCGGCCGTCATGGAGGCGTGCGGCACCTGGAGCCGCTACTGGAACGAGGAGGAGGCCCACCACGAGACGGTGTTCAACCGCCTCGCCGCCGTCAGCGGGATGGAGCCGATCTCCAACGAGACCTTCATCGAGTTCCGGCAGGTCTTCCCCGACGACAGCATGCTGCGCACGCTCGTGCTGCTCGCCATCTCCGAGATCACCGCCGCCGTCAACTACGGGCAGTGCCAGCAGGTCGTCGAGGACGCGGGCCTGCGCCGCATCTTCAAGCAGGTCGCCGCCGACGAGATCCAGCACCGCAACTACTTCGTCTCCTTCGCCAAGGCCCTCGTGGACAGCGGTGCATACCCCGCCAGGGACGCCTTCGCCGTGGCCCACCTGTTCCTGCGCGAGGACGGCGAACTCCAGGGCAGCGCCCGCGAACAGCGCGAGGCGCGCGGCACCCACGTCAACTGGTGGGACCACCTCGACACGACCGGCACCGACTTCCGGCCCGAGGCACTGGAGAAGAAGGAACAGCTCGTCTGCGGCGCCCTGAAGAAGATCACCGGAATCACGGTGCGCTCGGCCGACGAGGTCGAGGACCAGTGGCTGGACCTGCTCGACAACTGACCGGCCCCGGCCGCCCGTTCGCCCGAGCGGCGGCCCGCGGCCCCGGCCCCGGCGACCCGGACGGATGGTGTTCCGTGCTGCACGGTGAGACCCGACTCGCGCTCCCGGTGCGTCCCAACGACCTGGACGCCCTCGGACACGTCAACAACGCCGTCGTCCTGGAGTACCTGGAGACCGGGCGGCGGCACTGGCTCGCCCGGCTCGGCGGGGCGCCGGCCGCGGGCACGGTCGCCGTGGTCGCGCGGATCGAGGTCGACTACCGCGCGGAGATCCCCTACGGCACGGTCGAGGTGGTCACCGCACTGGAGGCGCCGACCGCCGAGGAGGTCGACGAGGACAGCCTGACCTTCCGGGCGCTGCTGCGCCAGCGCGTCCACCTCCCCGGCACGGCGTGCGCCGCCGTCGACGCCCTGGTGACGGTCGCCTTCCTCGACACGCGGCAGCGCCGTCCCGTCACGCTCCAGGACTACCTCTCGGCCGTCGTCGCCGGCTGAGCACACCGATGCGCCCGCCGAGCGGGAACCCGCGGGCCCCAACGAGGGAGAGCACGATGAGCACGGCCGCAGCGCCGCACGAGAGCGAACACCGGGTGCCCACGTCCGACGGCCACGAACTGCACGTCCGGCAGGTGGGAGCACAGCCCGTCGCGGAGGGGACCCCGGGCGTGCTCTTCCTGCCCGGCCTCTTCGCGGACGGCTCGTTCTTCCTCGGCGCGTCGGGCAGGGGCCCGGCCACCGCCTTCCTCGACGCGGGACACACCGGCTACGTGGCCTCGCTGCGCGGACACGGACCCAGCCGCCGCACGGACGGCCGGCCCACCGGCGACTGGAACTTCGACACCTACGTCCGGCACGACGTGCCCGACCTGGTGCGTGCCGTCTCCGACCGCCACCCCGGGCCCCTGTTCCTGCTCGCGCACAGCATGGCGGGCTACGCCGCGCTGGCCGCGCTGGGCGTCGCGCCCGAGCTCCAGAAACGGCTCGACGGCGTGGTCACCCTGTCCGCCGCCGTCAACGACTACAGCGACGGCGGACTGCCCAAGCGCGCCCAGATCATCTTCGCGGCCACGCTGTCCCGGGTGCTCGGCCGGTTCCCCGCGCGGGCGCTGCGGCAAGGGCGCTGCGACGAACCGGCGGGCCTGATGCGGCAGTTCGCCGCCTGGGCACCGGACGGCGCCTTCCGCAGCGCCGACGGCCGCACCGACTACTGGAGCGCCCTCGCACAGGTGACCCTGCCGGTCCTGGTCGGCGTCGGCGCCGCCGACACCTTCCACGCCTCACCGGCCCGCGCCCGCAAACTCGCCGAACACCTCGGCCCCCGGGCGCAGTTCACCGTCTTCGGCCGCGAGTCCGGGCTGAGCTGGGACCCCGGCCACGTCGACGTGGTGCGCGGCCGGCCGGCGGCGGAGCAGGTGCTGCCCAGGCTGGTGGAGTGGATGCGCACCGTCACCGCGGGCACGGAGTAGGGGGCCGCTGTGCTTGAGTTCCTGCGCGGACGAGGCGACTTCCACGGCCGGGGGCTGTATCTGTACGGGAAGTTCGACGACACCCCCGGCGTCCTGCCGTACCCGGAGTTCCCCGCGCGGATCGCCGCCTGCGCGGACTTCTTCCGCGACCACGGCGTCCGCCCCGGCAGCCGCGTCCTGTTCCCCTTCGAGACCTCGGCCGCGACGGTCCTCTCCTTCCTCGCGCTCATGGAGATCGGCGCCGTACCCCTCAGCGTGAAACCGTTCGCGCTCGGCACGCCCCGCGCGCCCTACGAGGAGTTCCTCGCCCGGATCGCCCGGGAGCACCACGCCGACCACGTGCTGCGGGTGCCGAGCCTCGCCACCGTCACCCCACCCGCGCCCGGTCTGCCGCTGCCGCCGGACGGACTGCGCGCGCCCGGACGGGAGTTGCGCGTCCCGGGGGACGACGAGACGGCCTTCGTGCAGTTCTCGTCCGGCTCCACCGCCTTCCCCAAGGGCATCCCGATCCTGCACGGCAGGCTGCGCGCCAACCTGGAGATGATCACCCGCACCGACGGGCGCGTCCCCGGCGACCGCGTCAGCAGCTGGCTGCCCCTCTACCACGACATGGGCCTGGTCGGCGGACTGCTCTCGTGCTTCCGCGTGGGCTGCGACCTGCTCCTCGCCGACCCCACGTCCTTCCTCTTCGACGCCCCCGGCTGGTGGGAACACCTCGCCAGGGAACGGGTGATGGGCACGGTCGTCCCCAACTTCGCGGTCGACTACTCGCTCCGGCTGATGCGGGACACCGACCCCGCCGACCTCGCCGCCCTCGACCTGTCCCGGCTGCGCGCGATCTACCTCGGCAGCGAACCCGTCAACATCCCCAACCTCCACGCCTTCACCGCCCTGATGGAACCCGCCGGCCTGCGGCCGACCGCCTTCATGCCCTGCTACGGCATGGCCGAGGCGGTCCTGCTGGTCGCCGCCCGGCTGCCCGGCCAGGGCGTCAGGACCGTGCCCGCGCCCTCCGGGGTCCCGGCCGTCTCCGTGGGCCGGCCGCTGCCCGAGTTCACCGTCCGCATCCGCGACGAGCACGGCCGGGTCCGCGCCGAGAACGAGCTGGGCCTGATCGAGCTGGCCGGCGGCAGCCTCGCCCCCGCCTACCTCGGCCGCTCCGAACCGCTCACCGGCGACGACGGCTTCTACGCCACCGGCGACATCGGCTTCCTCGACGGGGGCGAGCTGTTCATCACCGGACGCGACGGCGACCGCATCAAGGTCAACGGACAGAGCCTGTTCGCCGCCGACTTCGAACAGGCCGTGGAACGACTGCCGTTCGTCCGCCAGGGCCGCACCGCCGTCGTCGAGAGCCGGGGAGACCTCCTCGTCCTCACCGAGGTCGGCCGGGAGGCCCGCGCGGACGTCGACGGCACCCGCGCGCGGATAGCCGACCACCTCGTGCACGCGCTCGGCGTGACCGTGCGGCCGGGAGACGTCCACTTCCTGCGCCCCGGCCAGCTGCCCCGCACCAGCAGCGGAAAGCTCCGCCGGCACGCCGTCCTGGAGGCGTACGAGGCGGGACGCCTCGAAGGGCCCACGCTGCCCGCGCCGACGGACGGGACCGGCCCATGCTGATCAGGGCCGACGGCCGCGCGGGCGACCGGAACGAGGTGGAGCGCGCCTGCCGGGCGGCCGTGCGCGCGCTGCGCGCCCACGGGGTGCGCCCCGGCGACCGGGTGCTGCTCACCGGCGCCAACACCGAGGAGTTCGTCGTCGCGCTGTTCGCGCTGATGGAGCACGGCACATCCGTCGCACTCGTCGACCGGGGGCTGCCGCCGCGGCAGCGGGCGCGACGGGCCGAGGAGGCCGCCGCCCACTGGATCCTCACCGACACCCCGCAACCTCATGACGCCACCGGCCCCCGGACCCTGCCCCTCACCGCCCTCACCGCCGGCACCGCGGCGGACACCGACACCGGCACCGACTCCACCCCCCTGTCCTTCCGGCGCTGGTACGAGCGGACGGACGCGCTGATCGTGTGGAGCTCCGGCAGCACCGGTGAGCCCAAGGGCATCGTCCGCTCGGGGAGTTCGGTACGGGACAACATCCGCCGCACCGCCGACCGGATGGCGTACCGCGCCGACGACGTACTGCTGCCGCTGCTGCCCTTCACCCACCAGTACGGGCTGTCCATGCTGCTGCTGTGGTGGACCACCGGCTGCTCCCTGGTCCTCCAGCCCGACAGCCACCGCACCGACGCCGCCCTGAGCGCGATCCGCGCGCACCGCGTCACCGTCGTCGACGGCGTGCCCGCCACCTACCAGAGCCTCCTGCGCGTCGCCCGCGGCGCGACGGACTCCCTGGCGCCGGTCCGCATGTGGTGCGTCGGCGGCGAACCGCTGCGCCCCCGGCTGCGCGAGGAGTTCGCCCGCACGACCGGCCTGCCGCTGCTCGACGGATACGGCAGCAGCGAGGCCGGGAACATCGCGCTCGCCGTCCCCGCACACCCCGAGGGCTGCGGACGGCCCCTGGACGGCATCACCGTACGCGCCGTCGACGAGACCGGCCGCACCCTCGCGCCCGGGGAGGTCGGCGAGATCGTCGTCCGCACCCCCGACCACATGACCGGACTGCTCGGCCCGCACGGCACCGTACGGCCCGTGACCGGACCCGAGTACCGCACCGGGGACCTCGGCCGGGTCGCCGCCGACGGCACCGTGACCGTCCTCGGCCGCCGCTCCGCCGTGCACCGACTCGGCCACACCCTGTACCCCGACGCCATCGCCGACCGCGCGGGCGTCTGCGGCACCCCGGTGCGCGTCGTCCCGGTCGACGGCGACGACGGCGCGCGGACCCGGCTGGTGTTCTTCGTGGCCGACCCCGCCGACCGGGACGCCGCGCACTGGCGGCGGACCTTCAAGGACCGCCTCGCCGAGCACGAATGGCCCAACCGCGTGGTCACCCTCCGCGCGTTCCCGCTCACCAGCACGGGCAAGGTCGACGGCACCGCCCTGCGGCGGCTCGCACGGGCCGCGGTCGCGCCCGACGCCGAAAGAGGTGAACGACCATGAGCCGCAACGACGTCCTGACCGCGCCCCGGCCCTACCGCATCCCCTTCCCGGACCGCACCCGCGCCCTGGGCCGGGTGGCCGACCTCCTCCACGAACGCCGCGCGGAAGTGCTGCGCATCCTGTGCGAGACCTCCAACCACCGCACCGCCGCCGGCGAGATCGACGCGGCGATCGGCGCCCTGCGCGGCGCCGAGGCCGAGGTGCTGCGCTTCCGCCCGCCCGCCGTCGCCCGCATCGCCGTGCTCATGCCGTCGAACATCCCGCTCTACGGCTACGTCCTCTACCTGCTCGTCCCCGGCCTCTACGCCGAACGCGTCGAGTTCCGGCCCTCGGGCCGCATCGCCGCCCAGACCGAACGGCTCCACAAACTGCTCGGCACCGCCCACGACCTGCCCCTCACCCTCTCCGCCACCGGACAGCGCGCCTTCCTCGACGGACCCGCCGCCGACGCCGACGTCGTCGTGTTCACCGGCGCCTTCGACAACGCCGAGGCGATCCGCGGCCGGCTCACCAAACGGCAGCTGTTCCTCTACTTCGGGCAGGGCGTCAACCCGTTCGTCGTCGGACCCGACGCCGACCTCGGCCGGGCCGTCGACGGAGCGGTCCGCGCCCGCATGCTCAACTCCGGCCAGGACTGCTTCGGACCCGATGTCTTCCTCGTCCACGACCGGGTCGCCGACCGCTTCCGCGCGCTGCTGTGCGGCCGCGTCGAAGGGCTCAGGCACGGCGCCTACGACGACCCCGGCGCCGACTACGGCTCCCTCTACTACCCGGACGCCTTCCGCGCCGCCCTCGACCACCTCCACGACCACCGCGCCCGCATCGCCACCGGCGGGCGCGCCGACCTCGCCGAACGGCACCTCAGCCCCACCGTGCTCGTCCGGCCCGCCGACACCCCCGTCCGCCCGCCCGAACTGTTCGCGCCGATCTTCGACGTCGTCCCCTACACCGACGACGCCTGGCTGCGCACCCTGCTCACCCACCCGTACTTCGAGGAGCGCGCCATGGCCGCCACCGTCTACGGCGACGACCCCGGCCTCGTGGACCTGCTGCGCCGCCGCCACACGGTCAGCGTCAACGAGACCCTCATCGACATCGAGGACGGCAACGCCCCCTTCGGCGGCCGCGGCGTCCGCGCCAACTACGCCTCCGTGGGCGGCACCCGGCACACCGGACCGCTGCTCGTGTCCAAGGCGGTCGCCGACCACGTCCGGCCCGCGGGAGACCCGCGATGACCGGGGCGGCCGCACCCGAGACCGTACGGGGCTGCTGGCGTGCCGTGACCCGGCTGCTCGAACGCGACGGCGTCCGGGCCGCGTTCGGGCTCCCGGCCGACGACCTGGACCTGCTGGCCGCCCTCGACGGCAGCGGCATCCGCCTCGTCGTCTGCCGCGACCAGCGCAACGCCCTGTTCATGGCGACCGGCCACGCCCTCCAGTCCGGCGCGACCGGCATCGCCTTCACCGGCAAGGGGCCCGCCGTCACCAACGCCCTGACCGGACTGCTGGAGGCGAAGTACTCGGCCGTGCCCCTCGTCCTGCTCGCCGCCGGCACGGCCGTCGACCGCCTGGGCGCCGGCGCCTTCCAGGAGGCCGACCAACTGGCCCTGGCCGCCCCGCTGGTGAAGTGGGCCGCACGCGTCGACGACCCCGGCCGCCTCGCCCCCATGCTCACCCGCGCCCTCCTCGTCGCCCGCGAGGGCGTCCCCGGGCCGGTCTACCTGGAACTGCCCGACCACCTGCTCACCGCCGACGTCCCGCTGCCCGAGGACACCGCACACGTCGAACGGCCCACCGCCCTGCGCCTCGACCCGGACGCCGACGCCCTGCGCGTCCTGCGCGGCAGCGAACGGCCCCTGCTCGTCCTCGGCGGCGGAGTGCGCCACCGCACCGCACCCGGAGCCCTGGAGCGGTTCGCCGAGCGCACCGGCGCCGCCGTGTTCTGCACCGCCAGCGGACGCGGCGCCTTCGACGAGACACACCCGCAGTTCTGCGGCCTCACCGGCCTCTACCTCCCGGACGAGGCGGCCGGACTGTGGGAGGACACCGACTGTGTCCTCACCCTCGGCAGCCGACTGGAGGAGACCGCCACCCACGGCTGGCCGGACACCGTCGGCCACGAGGTCCCGGTGGTCCAGGTCAACGTCGACGCGGCCGAGTTCCGCACCGGACTCGCCGGACCCAAGGTCCTCGCCGACGTCACCGCCCTGCTCGCCGGACCGTTCGGCACCGCGCCGAGCACCGGCGCCGCACCCGGGTGGACCCGGCGGGTCCGGGACGTCCACCACACACTCCACCGCCACCACCACGAGAGGCTGCGCGACCTCGCAGCCCACGCGGACCTGCGCATCCCGGAAGTCCTCGCCGCGCTCGCCGACGTCCTGCCCGACGACCTCGTCCTCGTCCAGGAGAACGGCCTCCAGGACATGTGGTCGTACCGCTACCCCGTCCATGTGAGCCCCGCGCGGGGCGGCTCGGTCGTGCCCTCCGAACAGACCAGCCTCGGCTTCGGCGCGGCGGCCGCCGTCGGCGTCGCGGTCGCCGCGCCCGGCAGACCGGTCGTCGCCCTCGTCGGCGACGGCGCGTTCGGCCTCTTCGAACCCGACCTGCCCACCCTCGCCGAGGCCCGGCTCGGCGTCCTCTACGTCGTCCTGCGCAACGGCGGCTACGGCTGGCTCCAGAGCCAACTCGACCAGCGCGAACCCCCGACGACCGGCCACCGGTTCCTCTCACCGGAACCGTCCCGCTCCAGCACCCACGGCCTGCCCGGACTGCACCGGCTGCTCCTCGACGACCGGGCGGCACTGCACGCCGTCGTCGAGGAGGCGTGGAAACTCTGCCGCTCCGGCGAGTCCGTACTGCTCGACGTGCCGGTCCGGCTCGCCGACTCCCTCTTCCACGGCAGCGCCGGGAACGGCGACTTCCCGCTGCCGTCCGCCCACGCACCGGAAGGAGACGCGTCATGACGACCGGCACACCCGCACGACGGGTGGTGATCACCGGCTGGGGCATGGTCACCCCGCTCGGCCTCGACGCCCCCAGCACCTGGCAGGGCATGCGCGCCGGCCGCAGCGGCATCGGCCCCATCACCCAGGTCGACACGGACGACCTGCCCGTCCGCATCGCCGGCGAGGTCAAGGGCTTCGACCCCGCGCTGCACCTGCCGTACAAGGTGGTCCGGCGCACCGACCCCTACGCCCGCTACGCCCTCGTCGCCGCCCAGGAGGCCCTGGCCCACGCGCGGTTCGGCGTCGAGCCCGAGCGCGCCCACCGGGTCGGCGTCCTCGTCGGCAGCGGCTACGGGCCCATGAAGTCCATCGCCGACCACACCCGGGTCCTCGACGCCAAGGGACCGCGCGCCGTGTCCCCGCTCTCCGCCGTCACCGGCGCCATCGACAGCGCGCCCGGCGAGATCAGCCTCGCCACCGGCGCCACCGGCCCGTCACGGGCCACCAGCAGCGCCTGCGCCTCCGGGGCCGACGCCCTCGGCGAGGCCGCCCGCTGGATCAGGGCCGGAGCGAGCGACGTGGTCATCGCCGGCGGCGCCGACGACATCATCACCCGCGTCGACATCGCGGGCAGCGGCAACGCCGGCGCCCTGTCCACCCGCGACGGCGACCCCACCGAGGCGTCCCGGCCCTTCGACGAGGACCGCGCCGGCTTCGTCATGGCGGCCGGCGCCGGCATCGTCGTCCTGGAGGCCGAGGACCACGCCCTCGCCCGCGGCGCCCGCATCCTCGCCGAACTCGCCGGATACGCCGCCACCTCCGACGCCTACCACTGGACCGCCCCGCACCCCGAGGGCACCTCCACCCGCCGGGCGATGCGGCTCGCCCTCGCCGACGCCGGCCTCACCCCCGGGGACATCGACTGGGTCAACGCCCACGGCACCGGGACCCGGTTGAACGACGGCGCCGAACTCGCCGCGCTGCGCGCCGTGTTCGGCGACCGGATCGAACGCGTGCCGGTCAGCTCCGTCAAGTCGATGACCGGGCACATGATCGGGGCCGCGGGCGCCGTGGAGGCGATCACCGCCGGCCTCGCCATCAACGAGGGCGTCGTACCGCCCACCCTCAACTGCCACCGGCCCATCGACCCGTCGGTGGACTTCGTCGCCCACACCGCGCGCCGCCACGACGTCGACACGGTGCTGAGCAACTCCTTCGGCTTCGGCGGCCACAACGCCGTCCTGGTCCTGCGCCGCTGGAGCCCCCGACGACCCGCGGAGCAGCCATGACACCCACCCTCACCGCCCCCGTGCCCTGCACGGTCATCGACCAGCGGCGCCTGTACGAGCACTACCGGTCGGTGCCGGACCCGGCCGCCTACGCCGAACTCGTGCGCATGGAGGACGAGTGGATCACCGCGCTCGGCCGGGCCTACGAGGAGGAGGCACCCGACTTCGCGACCTCCGCGGACGTCCTCAAGGCCATGCGCGAGTTCCTGGTGGCCGAGGCCCGCGCCGCCACCGACAACCACCGGTACCTCGCGACGGAGGCCACCCGCGAGGAATTCGAGTACGTGGTACGGGAGTTCGCCGTCGACGGCCTCACCGAGTCGCTGTCCCTGCTCGCCGTCGTGCCCAAGCTGCCCTACCGCTCCGGCATGGCCGTCTTCCGGGTGCTCATCGACGAACTCGGCTGCGGCAACGAGGCGATGGCCCACGCCCAGCTCTACCGCGACCTGCTGACCGAACTCGGCATGCCGCTCGACCTCGACAGCTACCGGGACATCGGCCCCGAGAGCTACGCCTACGTCAACCTGTTCCACTGGATCGCCAACCGGGCGCCGGTCCCCGAGTACTTCCTCGGCGGATACGCCTACTTCGAGGCGAGCGTCCTCTACGGGCTCCAGAGCTTCGCCCACGCCGCCCAGCGGCTCGGCATCACGAACCACCAGTACTACACGGAGCACATCTACATCGACAAGTTCCACAGCAAGCAGATGCGCACCGCCATCCGCGAGGCGGAGACCGCGGCCGGCCTCGACCTCGCCAAGGTGTGGGCCGGCGTCCGGATGACCAGCGCGGTCGTCACCCACGCCACCGAGACCGCCATCTCCCGCGCGCGGGGCCTCGTATGAGCACCGCCGACGAGGTGACACCGGTGTCCGCGCGGCACGTGGACGACGACGTCGTGGCCATCGAACTGGGCGGCAGGACCGTGCTGGCGAGCGCCGTGTGCCCGCACCGCAAGGGCCGGCTGCGCTTCGGCCGCGTCGACACGGACAAGCTGCGCATCACCTGCCCCCTGCACCACTCGACGTTCAGCCTGGAGACCGGCGACCGGCTCGCCGGCCCGGCCTGCGACCCGCTGCGCATCCTCGGCGCGGCCCCCGGGGAGACACCGTGAGCGGCCTGCTGGCGGGCCGCACCGTCCTGGTCACCGGTGTCCTCACCGACCGCTCGATCGCCTTCCACGTCGCCCGCGTCGCCCAGGAACAGGGCGCCGAGGTCGTGCTGACCGCCTACGGCCGCCCCACCCTCGTCAACCGCATCGCCCGCAGGCTGCCGAGGCCCGCGCCCGTGCTCGAACTGGACGTCACCGACGACGGCCAGCTCGCCACCCTGGAGGCCAGGCTGCGCGAGCACGTCGACCACCTCGACGGGGTGCTGCACGCGGTCGCGTTCGCACCGCCGGGCGCGCTCGGCGGCAACTTCCTCGCCACGTCACGGGCGGACGCCACGACCGCGTTCGAGGTCTCCGCGCTCTCCCTCCAGTCGCTCACCGCCGCCGTGCTGCCGCTGCTCGCGCCGGGCTCGTCGGTGGTCGGCCTGGACTTCGACGCCCGCCAGGTGTGGTCCGGCTACGACTGGATGGGCGTCGCCAAGGCGGGCCTGGAGTCCTGCGCCCGCTACCTCGCCGCCTACCTCGGCGAGCGGGGCATCCGCGTCAACCTGGTTGCCGCGGGCCCGCTGCGCACCCCGGCCGGACGGGCGGCGTACGGCGCGGACACCGACCCGGCCGAGGCGGAGGACGAGTGGCACGCGCGGGCCCCGCTCGGCTGGTCCGCGAGCGACTTCGAGCCGGTGGGCCGGGCGTGCGTGGCCCTGCTCTCGGACTGGTTCCCGGCGACGACCGGGGAGATCCTGCACGTGGACGGGGGCGTGCACGCCGTCGGGGACGCCGGTGTGCGGACGGCGGCCGGCGCGGGCGCGCGGGCGGCGCTGGGCGGTGGGGCGCGTGGGAGCTGAAACCGTGCGGAACGCCGCGGCCGGGGCGGACGGCGCGGTGGCGGAGGAGCCCGTCGTCGTGAGCGCCGGGCGCATCGCCCGCTTCGCCGACGCGATCGGCGACCCGCATCCCGCGTACCGCAGCGCGGCGGCGGCCCGGGTCCTCGGCCACCCCGACGTGATCGCCCCGCCCACCTTCGCCGTCCGGCTGGCCGCGCGCGCCGAGGCCCGCCTCCTCGGCGACGACCACGCGGTGCTCCAGCACCTCTCCCAGGAGGTCCGGCACACCCGCCCGGTGCGCGCGGGCGACGTCCTGGTGGCCCGCGCCCGCCTCCTGTCGCTCCGGCACGCCCTCGGCGGGGTGCTGCTGACGCTGGAGACGACGGTCTCGGCACCCGACGGCACGGTCGTCGCCGTGTGCCGCAGCCGGCTGCTGTCCCGGGACACCGCACCCGCCGGGCCGGACCCGGACACGATCCGCGCCGCCCTGGAGGAACTGGTCGGCCGGGAGGACTTCTCCTGCCTCGGCGCCAAGGCGGCCCTCAGACGCGGCACCGTCCGCCACCGGCACCACGGCGAACTCGGCAGCGACACCGGTGTGTTGAGCCATCTGGACGACCTGTACGACTTCCTGGAGACGTTCGAGCCCACCGCCCGCAGCTACACCTCCCACGTCGCCACCTTCGACCCGCTCCCGGACACCTCGGAGCGGACCTTCGAGGAGACGGTCTGGCGCCACCTCCAGCGCATGCACGACGAGGACGCCCGGCACCACGTCTGGAGCGACGCCTACGACGCCGACCCCGCCTCGCCCCGGTTCGCGTTCTGCGTCGGCGGCCACCCCTTCTTCGTGGTGGGCCTGCACCCCGGCGCCTCCCGCCCCGGCCGCCGCTTCACGAGCCCCGCGCTGGTGTTCAACTCGCACCTCCAGTTCAACGCCATGGGCCCCACCTTCTTCAAGCTCCGCCGCAAGATCAGACAGCGCGAGCGCGCCTTCCACGGCTCGGTCAACCCCAGCCTCGCCACCTACCGGGACGAGGCCCGCCACTACGGCGGCCGGATGACCGAACCCGACTGGCGCTGCCCGTTCGCCCCGCACCCCGCCACCGGCCCCGACGACCCGGGGCGGGCGGCCTCAGCCCCGTGACCTCGTCCCGCTGCGCGGCGCCGTCCACGACGTGAGTATCCCGAGCGCCTCGTCCGAGGGGCTGCCCGGCTCCGCGGTGAGGACCATCAGCCGCTGGTCGGGGTCGTCCGGGTTCGCCCAGGTGTCGCAGTCCAGGGTCAGCCGCCCCACCAGGGGGTGGTGGAACTCCTTGGTGCCGTAGCCGGTCGCGGACACGATCCGGCCGCCCCACCACTCCCGGAACTCCCCGCTGCGCACGGACAGTTCACCGACCAGAGCCGCCAGCCGCGGATCGTCGGGGTTGCCGGCGGTCTCCATGCGCAGCGTCGCCGCGCCCAGCCGGGCGGCCGTCTCCCAGTCGGCGAACAGGGACCGGAACGCGGGGCTGAGGAACACCAGCCGGATGTAGTTGCGCTCCGCGGGCGGCAGCTCGCCGAAGTCCGTGTAGAGGGCGGCAGCGGCGGCGTTCCAGGCCAGGATGTCGTTGTAGCGGCCGAGCACCATGGCGGGGGAGCGCTCCAGCCGGTCGAGCAGCCGCCGGGTCGAGGGGCGCACCCGCTGGACCCGGCGCCGGGCGCGCGGAGCCGGCGTCTTGCCGGACACCTCGTACAGATACGCCTGCTGGCTCTCGTCGAGGCGCAGCGCGCGGACGAGGGCCACCAGCACACCGGCGGAGGGCCGCAGCCGGCCCTGCTCGATCCGGGTGTAGTAGTCGACGCTGATCGACGCCAGCCGTGCCACCTCGTCGCGCCGCAGGCCGGGCACCCGGCGCAGCGTGCCGTCCTCGGCGAGGCCCACCGCGGCGGGGGTCAGCTCCGCCCGCCGCGCCTTGAGGAAGGCGCCCAGCTCGGACCGCCGGCCGGGCCCGTCCGTCGTGTCCGTCCTGTCCGCGGTGTCGTTCATGTCTGCCATCTTCGCTCGTGGCGGAGGCGCGCGGCAGGGAAGGTTTCCTCCCTCCCACGTCGGCGCGGGTCAGCGCAGGTCGAATCCTTGGAGCACCCGCTGCGGGACCTTGTCGCGGGTGGCGTCGAGCATGGCGCGGCCGATGGCCTCGGCCGTCGTGACGTAGCGCGGCAGGGCCCGGTCCAGCACGGGGTGCAGCCGTACGGAGATCCGGTAGCCGAGCGAGTAGCGGGCGGCCGAGGCGGGGTCCGTGGGCTGCACGAACGCGGGCCGGACCGCGCATCCGGTCTCCGGGAACAGCCGCAGCACCGCCTCCTCGGCGAGCCCCTTGGTGCGGCGGGCCGCGTTCTTGCTGCGCGGGTCCGCGTCCAGGGCGGAGACGTAGAAGAACGCCATGTCCGGGGCGAGGGGGGCGAGCGCGCCGGCCGCCGCGACCGGGAACTCGTACGTCACCCGGGTGTACTCCGCCTCGTCCAGCTCCCGGGAGGAGCGGCCGAGGCACCAGAAGCAGGCGTCGTACCCGGCGAGCCGTTCGGCGATCGCCGAGTAGTCGGTGAAGTCGTCGTGGTGCAGCTCCCGCAGCCGTTCGTGGGTGACGCCGGTGGTGCGGCGGGTGACGGCGAGCACCTCCTCGACGTCGGGGGCCCGCAGGCACGCGCGCAGCGCGCCCTCGCCGACCGTGCCGGTGGCGCCGAAGAGCAGGATCTTCATGGGTGGTGTCCTTCGCGGTGGGGTGCGACGCGCGCACTCATTAGCCGATCGGCTAATGAACGGACTGTAGCGCAGGCCGGACCGTCCCGCAGCGCCCGCGGGTCCTAGGATCCGGACATGGCGACGAGCAGGGCGGATCAGGCGGAGCGGACCCGGCGGGCGGTCGTGGAGACGGCGCGCGCGCTCTTCGTGGAGCGGGGCTTCGACGCCACGTCCTTGCAGCTGATCGCGGACACGATGGGTGTCACCAAGGCGAACGTGTACTACTACTTCCGCACCAAGTCGGAGCTCCTGGAGGCGGTGCTCGCCCCCAGCGTGGCGGCGCTGGAGGCGCTGCTGGACGGGGCGGAGGCGGTGGACGACCCCGGGGCGCGGCTCGGGCTGCTGGTCGACGGGTTCGTGGACCAGGTCGTGCTCGCCCGGCGCACCCTGGTCCCGATGAGCCCCGGCGACCCGATCACCCGTCGTCACGAGGCGACCGCACGGCGGCTCGACGCCCTCGCCCTGCGCGGACTGCGGCTGCTGTTCGGCGACGACCCCACGCCGGACCAGGAGGCCGCGTACTGGGCGGTCAGCGACCTCAGGCCCGTGACGCGGCGCTTCGCCGACCTGCCCGACGACGAACTGCGCGGGCTGCTGCGGCGGTTGTGCCTGCGCACCCTGCGCGTCGACGCCGGGCGTCCCTGAGCGGGCTCAGTCCAGCGCCGCACCGGTCAGCGCCTCGCTCACGTCCCACAGCCGTGCGGTCGCCCCCGGGTCGACCGCGTGCGGGGACACGCCCGTGGGCAGGCGCAGTTCCGTCGTCCACCGGCCGTCGTCCGCGCGCGGCACGGCGAGCGGGGCCACGTCGTTGTCCAGGCAGTACACACCGCCCAGACCGGCGAGCTCACCGGCGGTCGCGCACCACACGCCGGTCGACGCCCCCTGCTGCGGCGTCTTCTTGCCCTGCGCGGGGTCGATGACCGGGCGGCCCTCCTCGTCGATCAGGTCCAGGGAACGGAGGATCTCCGGGGTGGCCCACGGGCTCAGGTTCGTGCCCACGACGGCGCCCGGGTGCAGCGAGAACGCGCGGACGCCCTCCCGCTCGCCGCGCTCGTCGACACCCCTGGCGAAGAGGATGTTGGCGGTCTTGGACTGCCCGTAGGCGGCCATGGGGTCGTACTCCCGCCCGGTGCAGTGGATGTCCTCGAACACCACGGGGGAGACGCGGTGCGCCGCCGCGGACACCGCCACCACGCGCGCGCCCGCCGCCCGCACGAGGGCCGGCCACAGCCGTACGGTCAGCTGGAAGTGGCCGAGGTGGTTGGTGGCGAACTGCGACTCGTACCCGCGTGCGTCACGGCGCAGCGGCACACCCTGGATGCCTGCCCCGGCGATCAGCATGTGCAGCGGACGGCCGCCGTCCAGGAACCGCGCGGCGAAGGCGTCGACGGACGCGGGGTCGAGGAGGTCGAGGCGCTCGATCTCCACGTCCGGGACGCCGGTCAGCGCCGCGGCCCCCTTCGCGGGGTCGCGCACGGGGACGACGACGGTGGCGCCGGCCGCGCGCAGGGCGCGGGTCGTCTCCAGGCCGATGCCCGAGTGGCCGCCCGTGACGACGGCGACCCGGCCGGTGAGGTCGAGCCCCTCGACCACGTCGGCGGCGGTGGCCGACGCGTCGAAGCGGGGGGAGGGGAGGGGCTGCTGCGGGGTGGGCATGTGGATGTGCCGGGCCCTTCTGCCGGTACGGCGAATCCGCCGATGCGGCGAGCGCTAAGCGGAGAATTTTCCGTTTGAACCTACCGGAGAATTCTCCGGTAGGCAATCCGGGCCGGGCGACTCAGTGATCCGGGCCGGCCGCCGGTCCCTCGGGGCTCGTCAGGGGCCGGTACGGCGCGCGCGGCGGGTCGTTCGGCGGCGCAGCGCCGAGGCCGCGCCCAGGACCACGAGCGCCGCCAGGCTCACCGCGGACAGCCGGTTGATCCAGGACTCGGCCGCCTGGCCCACGGCGTACACCGCCGCCGTCGTGCTGCCCGCCCACAGGGCCGCGCTCGTGGCCGTCGCCACGAGGAACGGCCCGAACCGCACGGCGAGGGCGCCCGACAGCGGGGCGATCACCATGCGCAGCCCCGACGAGAAGCAGCTCGCGGTGACGACCCACAGGCCCCGGCGGTCGAAGGCCGCCTCCGTCCGGGCGAGGTTCCGCGGTGAGAGGGCGCGCGGAAAGCGCTCGCCGAGCCGGCCGAGCACGGGCCGTCCGCCCCGGCGGCCCATGGCGTGGCCCGCGGAGGCGCCCGCGCACACCCCGGCCACCACGCTGGCGCACACCAGCACCGGATCGACGTGGCCGCGGCTCGCGAGCAGCGCCGCCGTGAGCAGGGCGATGCCGCCCGGTACCGGCAGGCAGAGGAACTGGAGCCCGACCAGCACGGCCGTGCTCGCATAGACGCCCGCGGGCGGGATCGTCTCCAGCAAGGTCTGTACGTCCAGGGCCGCCTCATCCGGTCGCAGGGCGTGCGGAGGGGCCTCCGCTTAGGGTGACCGTAGGGCAGGGACGGGCCTCCGGGCAAGCCGGGGTACGGCTCAGGAGTCGTCGGGCCTGGCGCCGAGCCGCGTCTCGATGGCCTGCCGGGCCGCCCGCAGCGGGGTGAGGTGGCCGCTGATGGTCCGTGAGGTGAGCCGGGTGGCCGGACCCGCCACGGTCAGCGCGCCCACCACCGCCCCGGTGTAGTCGCGCAGGGTCACGGCGAGCGAGCACAGCCCCACCTCCCGCTCCTGCCAGCAGGTGGCGTACCCCTGCTGCCGCACCTGCGCCAACTCCTGCCGCAGCCGGGCCGGTTCGACGATCGTGGTCTTGGTGTACCGGTGCTGGGGCTCGCTCAGCACCCGCTCCACGAGCTCCGGGTCGGCCGCGAAGGCCAGCAGCGCCTTGCCGGAGGCGGTGGCGTGCAGCGGCCCGCGCCGGCCGGCGTTGGCCACCATCCGCAGGCCGGCGGGCGGTTCGCCGCGGTCGAGGTAGAGCACCGAGTCGTCGTCGAGGATGCCCAGCAGCACGGACTCGCCCGTCTGCACCGCGAGTTTGTCCAGGAACGGCCGGGCGACCCGGGAGAGGTCCACGTCCCGCACGACACCCGTGCCCAGCTCGTACAGCCCCCAGCCCAGGCGGTAGCGGGCGGTCTCCTCGTCCCGCATCACGAGCCGCCGGCTCTCCAGCGTGGCCAGCAGATGGTGCACGCTCGCCTTGCTCAGACCCGTGCGCCGCGCCAGGTCGCTGACCCCCACGGGGTGCGAGGCGCGCGCGATGGCCTGGAGCACGTCCACCGCGTGGTCCACGGCCTTCACCCGGCGTGAGGCGTTCGCCGCCGTCGCGGCCATCGTCTGGTGACTGATCACGTGCGCGGGCTCCGCCCTGTTGTGGTTCGCCGGTGCCGAACGGCTTTCCCCCAGTCTGCCCGTCCGGCAGATGGACCCGGAAACAATCGTTAGCAGATGGCTAACGCGGTTAACGAGAGCGAAACATCGGGCCCTACGGTGAGCGCAGTTCGCAGTACTACCGTGAAATCCCGATAAGTGGGGGTTCGTCCCGTGGGAAACGCAACGACGCGTCTGCTCGCAGTGTCAGCCACTGCGGTGCTCGCCCTGACAGCATGCAGCTCCAACACCCCTGGCACGTCCTCGTCCGCGGCGGCCGGGGGCGGCGGCGAGGAGCACAAGATCGCGCTGCTCCTCCCGGAGACGGCGGTGCCGCGCTACGACGGCAAGGACAAGCCCTACTTCCAGGCCAAACTGAAGAAGCTCTGCGCCGGCTGCAAGCTGCTCTACGCCAACGCCAACTCCAGCGCGGACACCCAGCAGCAACAGGCACAGTCCATGCTCACCCAGGGCGTCGACGCCCTCGTGGTCGACCCGGTCGACGGTGTCGCCGCCGCGAGCATCGTCGCCGCCGCCAAGTCGAAGAACGTGCCCGTCGTGGCGTACGACCGCCTCATCAGGAGCCCCGACCTGTCCTACGTGGTCTCCAACGACTACGAGCAGGTCGGCAGGCTCCAGGCGCAGGCCCTCGTCGACAAGCTCAAGGCCGACAAGGTGCCCCCCTCCCGGGGCGGCGTCATCATGCTGAACGGCGCCAGCACCGAC
This sequence comes from Streptomyces sp. NPDC026672, assembly GCF_040638185.1. Taxonomy (NCBI): domain Bacteria; kingdom Bacillati; phylum Actinomycetota; class Actinomycetes; order Kitasatosporales; family Streptomycetaceae; genus Streptomyces; species Streptomyces sp. NPDC026672. Next base: position 239,877 of record NZ_JBEZXS010000008.1, on the reverse strand, counting down.
AACAACGCGGGCACCATCAAGGCCGGCGCGCACAGCGTGCTCGACAGGAGCGGCTACCGGGTCCTCGCCTCCACCGACACCTGGGACCCCGCCACCGCGCAGAGCTGGGCCGCGGGACAGGTCACCCGCTTCGGCAAGAAGATCGTCGGCGTCTACTCCGCCAACGACGGCAACGCCGGCGGCGCCATCGCCGCGTTCAAGGCCGCGGGCGTCTCCCCGCTCCCGCCGCTCACCGGTCTGGACGCCACCCTGTCCGGACTCCAGGCGATCCTCGTCGGCAACCAGTACATGACGACGTACAACTCCTTCCAGAAGGAGGCCGAGACGGCCGCCGCCGTCGCCTACGACCTCGCGCAGGGGCGGACACCCCCGTCCTCCGCGACCGTCGACGGGCATCCGGCCGCCCTCAACCCGCCCGTGGCCGTGACCGCCTCCACCATCCGCTCGACCGTGGTGCGCGACGGCTTCTGGACCGCCTCCCAGCTGTGCACCCCCGCCTACCGCGCGGCGTGCGCCACGTACGGCATCAAGTAGCGAACCGCAGCCTCCCTCCCCCCCCGGGCCGCCGGGCCCGGTCGCCCACCCGGTCCGCCCGGCGCCCGCCCCGCCCACTCCGCGATCCGCACCGGCCGGCCCGTGATCCGCACCGCCCGGCCCCGCCAGGAGCAACCATGACGCCACCCACCACCGTCCCCGACGCACCGCCCGGCCGGCGGCCCGCCCTGCTGTCCCTGCGCGGGGTGAACAAGACGTTCGGCGCCGTCCGCGCGCTCACCGACGTCGACCTCGACATCCACGCCGGCGAGGTCGTCGCCCTGCTCGGCGACAACGGCGCCGGCAAGTCCACACTGGTCAAGACCCTCGCCGGGGTCCATCCGCCGGACTCGGGCACCATCACCTTCAAGGACGTGCCGGTCGGCATCACCTCGCCCGCCGAGTCCCACCGCCTCGGCATCGCGACCGTCCACCAGGACCTCGCCCTGTGCGACAACCTGGACGTCGTCGCCAACCTCTTCCTCGGCCGCGAACGCTCCCGCTTCACCCTCAGCGAGGAGGAGATGGAGGAGCGGGCCTGGTCCCTGCTGCGCCAGCTCTCCGCGAAGATCCCCTCGGTGCGCACCCTCGTCGCCGGCCTCTCCGGCGGCCAGCGGCAGACCGTCGCCATCGCGCGCTCCCTGCTCGGCGACCCGTCCGTCGTCATCCTCGACGAACCCACCGCGGCCCTGGGCGTCGAGCAGACCGCCGAGGTCCTCAACCTCGTCGAACGGCTCCGCGACCGCGGCCACGGAGTCCTGCTGATCACCCACAACATGGCAGACGTCCGCGAGGTCGCCGACCGTGCCGTGGTCCTCCGACTGGGCCGCAACAACGGGGTGTTCCGGGTCGAGGACGTCACCCACGAGGAGATCGTCGCGGCCATCACGGGCGCCGCGGACAGCGCCGTCACCCGCCGAGCGGCCGCCGGCGCGGCCGGGCCGACGCAGACCAGCAGCGAAGGGAACGCCTCGTGAGTGTCACCCGCGCCACCCGGACCACCCCGACCGGCTCCGGCCAGGTCCTCGCCCCGATCGACCTGCGCGACGAACGCCTCGTCCGCGCCGACGGACCGCGCGGGGCGGTCGCCGCTCTCACCGCCCGGGTCCGCGGCGGCGACCTCGGCTCGCTGCCCGTCGTGATCGGCCTCGTCCTCATCGCCGTCGTCTTCCAGAGCCTCAACGGCTACTTCCTCTCCAGCGCCAACCTCGTCGAACTCGCCACCGAGTGCGCCGCCGTCGGCACCATCTCCCTCGGCATCGTCCTCGTCCTGCTGCTCGGTCAGATCGACCTGTCCGTCGGCTCCATGAGCGGCCTCGCCGCGGCGATCCTCGGCGTCGGACTCACCCGCCTCGGCTGGTCCGTGTGGACCGCGACCGGCTGCGCACTCGCCGCCGGACTCCTCGTCGGACTGCTCTACGGGGCGATCTTCATACGGTTCAGCGTCCCCTCGTTCGTCATCACCCTCGGCGGACTGCTCACCCTGCTCGGCCTCCAGCTCAACATCCTCGGCAGCAACGGCTCGATCAACCTCCCCTTCGACAGCTGGATCGTCCGCTTCAGCCAGCAGACCTTCGTCGCCCGCCCGCTGTCGTACGTCCTCGCCGCACTCGTCGCCGCCGGATACCTCGCCTCCCGCCTGGCCCGCCACCGCCGCCGCCGGCGCCACTCCCTGTCCGTGCCCGCCCCCACCGGGGTCCTCGTCAGGGCCGGCGTCCTGCTGGCCGCCCTGGAGGCCGGCTGCTGGTACCTCAACCGCGACCGCGGCGTCAGCGCGCCCTTCGTGCTGTTCGTGGTCCTCGTCGTCGCCCTCGACTTCACGCTCACCAGGACCCGCTGGGGCCGCTCCGTGTTCGCCGTCGGCGGCTCCGTCGAGGCCGCGCGCCGGGTCGGCATCCGCGTCGACCGCGTCCACCTCGCCGCCTTCGCCCTGTGCTCCCTGCTCGCCACCCTCGGCGGACTGCTCGCCGCCGGCCGGCTCGCCACCGCGAGCACCAGCAGCGGCGTCGGCGACACCAACCTCAACGCCATCGCCGCGGCCGTCATCGGCGGCACCAGCCTCTTCGGCGGACGCGGCGGCGCCTACTCCGCGCTGCTCGGCATCGCCGTCATCCAGGCCATCGCCAGCGGTCTGACGCTGCTCAACCTGAGCTCCGCCATCCGCTTCGTCATCACCGGCGTCGTGCTGCTCGTCGCCGTCGTCGTCGACTCGCTCGCCCGGCGCTCCCGCGCGGCGCACGGCCGGGCCTGACCCGGCGGCGCACGCTCGACACCACACCCGTCAGGAGGAAACAGAGGCCATGACCGCAGACACCACCCAGGCCGGACCCGCCGGCGCCACCCGGACACCGCGCGTCTACGCGCACTTCGTGGACGGCCGGCACCGCGAGCCCACCGCGGTGCTGGAGCGCCGGGCACCCGGCACCGGCGCCGTCGTCAGCACCGTCGGCGCGGGCGACGCCGCCGACGTGGACGCCGCCGTCCGGGCCGCACGGCGCGCCTTCGACAGCGGCGTCTGGTCGGACGCCACCGGCTTCGAACGGGCCCGCGTCCTGCACCACGCCGCCGACCTGATCGAGTCCCACGCCGCCCTGCTGGCCGCGCTCGACGCCGAGGAGGGCGGCAAGCCGGTCCGGCTCGCCGAGGGAGACATCGCAGGCGCCGCCGCCCTCACCCGCTACGCGGCGGGTCTCGCCACCCAGGCGCACGGCACCACGTACACCACCAACGGCGCCGACCACACCGGACTGGTGCTGCGCGAACCCGCCGGGGTCGCCGGCCTCGTCACCCCGTGGAACTTCCCGGCGCTGATCCTCTGCCAGAAGCTGCCCTTCGCGCTCGCCGCCGGCTGCACCGTCGTCGTCAAACCCTCCGAACTCACCAGCGGCAGCACCCTGGAGATCGCCCGCCTGTACGCCGAGGCCGGGCTGCCCGACGGCGTGCTCAACGTCGTCACCGGCGACGGCCGCGCAGGGCAGGCCCTCGCCGAGCACCACGAGGTGGACGTCCTGTCCTTCACCGGCTCCACCGCGACCGGACGGAAGGTCCTCACCGCCGCGCAGGGCAACCTCAAGAAGGTGTCGCTCGAACTGGGCGGCAAGGCGGCCAACATCGTCTTCCCGGACGCCGACCTGGAGGACGCCGCCGAGGGCGTCGTCCTCGGGGCGTTCTTCAACAACGGCGAGTGCTGCGTCTCCCAGGCCCGGCTGCTCGTGCACGAGAGCATCGCCGACGACTTCCTCGCCGAACTCACCGCCCGCACCGCCCGGGTCACCGTCGGCCAGCCCCTCGACCGCGCCACCGACGTCGGCGCCATGATCCACCCCGGCCACCTGGACGCCGTACTCGGCCATGTCGCCCGCGGTCGCAGCGAGGGCGCCGAGATCGTCGCCGGCGGCTCCCGCGCGAGCGGACCCGGCCTGGACGACGGCCTGTTCGTCCGGCCGACCGTCCTGGACGGGGTGGGCCGAGGGATGAGCGTCTTCCGCGAGGAGATCTTCGGCCCCGTCCTCACCGTCTCCCGGTTCCGGGACACCGAGGAGGCCGTCGAGCTCGCCAACGCCGTCGACTACGGCCTCGCCAACAGCCTCTGGTCCAAGAACGTCGACACCGTGCTCCCCGTGGCCAGGGCCCTCAGGAGCGGCACCGTCTACGTCAACACCACCATCGACGCCCCGCCCACCCTGCCCTTCGGCGGCTACAAGGCCAGCGGCACGGGCCGCGAAATGGGACAGGCCGGCTTCGAGGAGTTCACCGAGCTGAAGTCGGTCAGCATCCGCACCGGCAAGCGCGCCGGCACCTTCGCCTTCGGCGGCACGCGTGCGCCCCGCGCCTGACCGGCGACCGCCGGCCGGACACACGGCCGCATCCCGCAAGGAGCCACGACGATGAGAATCACCACGGCCGAAGAGGCGGCCGCCCTGGTCCCGGACGGCGCGACCGTCCTGGTCGACGGGTCGGGCGGCGGCGTCAACGAACCGGCCGCCGTCCTGACCGGCCTGGAGGCACGCTTCCTCGCCGAGAGCCGCCCCCGCGACCTCACCCTGGTCCACATCTCCGGCATGGGCGACGGACACGGCGGCGGCATCGACCGCTTCGCCCACCCCGGCATGGTCCGCCGGGTCGTCGGCGGCCACTGGGGCTGGACCCCGCGCATGCAGCGGCTCGCCCTCGACGAGCGGATCGAGGCGTACTGCCTGCCGCAGGGCACCCTGTCGCACCTGATGCGCGACATCGCCGCCGGCCGGCCCGGCGCGATCTCCGCCGTCGGCCTCGGCACCTTCGTCGACCCGCGGCTCGGCGGCGGCCGGCTGAACGCCTCCGCCACCGAGGACGTCGTCCAGCTCGTCGAACTCGCCGGACGGGAATGGCTGTTCACCCCCGCCTTCCCGATCGACGTCGCCGTGATCCGCGGCACCCGCGCCGACACCAACGGCAACATCACGATGGACGGCGAGGGACTGTTCGCCGAGACGCTCTCCGCGGCCCAGGCCGCCCGCAACAGCGGCGGACTGGTCATCGCCCAGGTCCGCGAGGTCGTCCGGGCCGGCACCCTCGACCCGCGCCGCGTGCGCGTCCCCGGCGTCCTCGTCGACGCCCTGGTCGTCGACCCCGGGCAGCGGCTCTCCTTCGCCACCGCCGACGACCCCTTCCTGACGGGAGAACTGCGCGCCCCCGCCACCGCCCACACCCCGATCCCGCTGTCCGTGCGCAAGGTGATCGCCCGCCGCGCCGCCCTCGAACTGCGCCACGGCGACGTCATCAACCTCGGCTACGGCATGCCCGACGGGGTCGCCGCCGTCCTCGCCGAGGAGGGCCGCCACGACGACGTCACCTTCACCGTCGAACAGGGCCACATCGGCGGACTCCCGGTCGGCGGCAGCGACTTCGGCATGTGCGTCAACCCCGAGGCGTCCGTCGACGCCGGCCACCAGTTCGACTGGTACGACGGTGGCGGCCTCGACGTCGCGGTCCTCAGCTTCGCCCAGCTCGACGCCGCGGGGAACGTCAACGTGGGTCGGTTCAGCGGTCGTATCCCCGGCGTCGGCGGCTTCGTCAACATCTCCCAGGGCGCGCGGCGCCTCGTCTTCGTCGGCACCCTCGTCGTCGGCGGCGACTACGGCATCGGCGGCGACCGCCCCCTCACCGTGCCCCACGACCGGCCCGCCAAGGCCGTCCGGGAGATCGCGCAGATCAGCTTCTCCGCCGCCCAGGCCCTGCGCACCGGACAGCCCGTCACCTACGTCACCGAGCGCGCCGTCTTCCGGCTCACCGAGGACGGCCCCGAACTCACCGAGATCGCCCCCGGACTCGACCTCACCGTGGACGTGCTCGACCACCTGGAGTTCAAGCCGCGGATCAGCCCCGGCCTCGCGCCCATGGACCCACGCCTCTTCCGGCCCGGGTCCATGGGCCTCACCCTGCCCCCCTCCCGGAAGGACCACGGCCGTGCCGCGCACTGACGACCTCCTGCCACGCGAACGGCGCGGACCGGTGCTCCTCGCCACGCTCAACCGCCCCCACAAGGGCAACGCCCTCAGCCGGCCGCTCGTCGACGCCCTCGACACCCTCGCCGCCGACGTGGAACGCGCCCAGGACGACCCCGGCGGCCCGCGCGCCCTCGTCCTCACCGGCGCCGGGCCCAAGGCGTTCAGCGCCGGCGCCGACATCACCGAACTCGACGGCATCGGCGGCCCCGGCGCCTACGCGCAGATGCGGCGCGGCCAGCAGGTCTTCGACCGACTGGAGCGGCTGCCCGTCGTGGTGATCGCCGCCGTCAACGGGTTCGCCCTCGGCGGCGGCCTCGAACTCGCCATGGCCGCAGACCTCCGTGTCGCCGCCCCCGCCGCCCGCCTCGGCCAGCCCGAGATCACCCTCGCCAACCTGCCCGGCTGGGGCGGCACCCAGCGCCTGCCGCGCCTCGTCGGCCGCTCTCGCGCCACCCGCATGATCCTCACCGGCGACCTCCTCACGGCGGCGCGCGCCGAGGAGATCGGCCTGGTCGACGAGGTCGCCGACGACCCCGTGGCCACCGCCGTCGACCTCGCCGCACGGATCGCCGCGCACAGCGCCACCGCCGTCGCCGGCGCCAAGCACGCCATCCGCACCGGCCTGGAGTACGGCGTCGAGGAGGGTCTGGAGGCCGAGGCGGACGCCGTCGGCGCCTGCTGCGAGACCCCCGAGCAGAAGGCCGCCGTCCAGGCGTTCCTCCGGCGCGGCACGCCGGCCGGCCCGTGACCGGCCCGCTGACCGAACGCCACGCACCGCCACCCCACGAAAGGCCCGCCCTCATGGCTTCCACCGACACCGGACCCCGGCCCGAACGGCCCGCCGCCGACCCCGGCCGCGTCCCCGGCCGCGTCCTCGGCCCCGACGAGGCGTTCGACTTCGCCGAGCGGCAGGTGCGCGCCCTCGTCACCGGGTCCCCGGGCGGGATGCCCACCTACACCGAGAACGGCCGGTGGGTCCTGGACGCCGACCCCTGGGCGCCGACCTGGAGCGGCGGCTTCCTCACCGGCGCCATGTGGCTGCTCGCCCGCCGCACCCAGGACCCCTGGTGGCACGAACAGGCCCGCCGCTACAGCGAGTTGCTCGAACCGCGCAAGTCCGACACCGGCACCCACGACATCGGGTTCGTCCTCGAACCCAGCTGGGGCCGCCGCTACGAACTGGACGCCGAGCGCCACGCCCGCGACGTCCTGATCGAGGCCGGCCGCACCATGGCCGGCCGGCTGGAGAAGGCGGGCGGCTACCTCAGCACCTGGGTCGACCCCGGCAGCACCTTCATCGACGTCATGATGAACGTCGGCATCGTCTTCCGCGCCGCCGCCTACAGCGACGACCCCGCCCTGCACGAGGTGGCCCTCACCCACTGCCGCACCAGCCGCCGCCACCTCATGCGCGGCGACGGCAGCACCGTGCACGAGGGCTGGTTCGACACCACCACGGGGGAGTTCCTGCGCGCCGCCACCCACCAGGGCTGGCGCGCCGACTCGACCTGGTCGCGCGGCCAGGCGTGGGCGATCTACGGCTTCACCACCGCCTACCGGTACACCGGCGACCCCGGCATGCTCGACGCCGCCCGCCGCGCCGCCGACTTCTACATCGCCCACACCCCCGGCCACGGAGTGCCGCCCAACGACTGGAACGACCCGTCGCCCGCCCTGCCCTGGGAGTCGTCCGCCGCCGCCGTCGCCGCGGCCGGCATGCTCAGGCTCGGCGTCGCCGCGGGCGCGGAGCACTACCGCGCCTACGCGCTGCGCATCCTCGCCACGCTGCGCTCCACCGAGTTCCTCGCGGCCGACACCCCCGGCTGGCAGGGCGTCGTCCGCCACGCCACCTACCACCAGCGCAACGGGCTCGGTGTCGACGAGAGCGTGATGTGGGGCGACTACTACTTCCTCGAAGCCCTCGACCTCGCCTCCCGCACCCCGGGCACGGCAGGAGGACGGGCATGACCGGGCTGCCGCGGACCACCGTGCCGCGGGGACCGGTCCGCCGTACCGCCCGGGACGTCACCGCGACGATCACGGCGAGCGGTCTGGTCGCCATCCTGCGCGCCCCCACCGCACGGCACTTCCCCGCCGTGGCCGAGGCACTGGTCGAGGGCGGTGTGCGGGCGATCGAGGTGACCCTGACCAGCGAGGGCGCCCTGTCCTGCCTGAGCACCCTGAGCCGCGCCCACGGCGACGACGTCGTGATCGGCGCCGGCACGGTGATGTCCGCCGACCAGGCCGAGGCGTGTCTGGAGGCCGGCGCCTCCTTCCTCGTCTCGCCCGTGGCCGCCCCCGACGTCGCCGCAGCGGCCCGTATCGCCGGAGCGGCCGTGTACCCGGGCGCGCTGACCCCGACGGAGATCGCGGCCGCCGTGCACGCCGGCGCCGCGGCCGTGAAGCTGTTCCCCGCCTCGGCCGTCCCGCCCCGCTACATCCAGGACGTGCACGGCCCGCTGCCCGGCGTGCCGATCATCCCGACCGGTGGCATCACCCTGGCCGCCGTGCCCGCCTGGATCGCCGCCGGAGCCGCCGCGGTCGGCCTCGGCGGACCGCTGATCGGGCCGGCCGCCACCGACGGGCCCACCCCCGCCCTGACCGCCCGGGCCCGGCAGGCCCTCGACCTCGTCACCGCCGCACGGAGCACACCATGACCGCCCACGGCACCGCACCGGCCCCCGTCGGACTGCTCACCTTCGGCGAGACCATGGGCCTCGTCACCGCGAACGGCACCGGACCCCTCGACTACGTACGGGACTTCACCTTCGGCATCGGCGGCGCCGAGAGCAACGTCGCCATCGGCGCCGCCCGGCTGGGCGCCCCGGTCACCTGGGTCGGCAGGATCGGTCCCGACGCCACCGGGGACCTGGTCGAACGCCGGCTGCGCGCCGAGCGGATCGACGTACGGGCCGTCCGCGACGGGGCGTTCACCGGACTGATGGTGCGCCACCGCCGGGCCGGCGGCGCCCTGCACGTCGACTACCACCGCGCCGGATCGGCGGGCTCCCGGCTGGTCCCCGGGGACCTGCCCCCGGCCCTGATCCGGCGGGCGTCCGTGCTGCACGTCACCGGCATCACCCCCGCGCTCGGCGAGTCCGCCCGGCACACCGTGCTCCACGCGGTCGCCACCGCGCGCGCCGCCGGGGTTCCCGTCAGCCTCGACGTCAACCACCGCGCCAAGCTCTGGAGCCCGGACCGGGCCCGTCCCCTGCTGCGGGAGCTGGTCGGCCGGGCGGACATCGTCTTCGCCGGTGCCGAGGAGGCCCGCCTCGTCCTCGGCACCGACACCGAGGACCGCGCGGCACTGGCCGAGGGGCTGGCGCTGCTCGGCCCCCGGGAGGCGGTCGTCAAGGCCGGCGCGGACGGCTGCGTCGCCTTCCTCGACGGCGCCCTGCGCACCGAAGGGGCCCCCGCGGTCCGGGTGCTCGACCCGGTGGGCGCCGGTGACGCCTTCGTCGCCGGATACCTCGCCGAACGCCTGGCCGGCGCCGACGCCGGGCAGCGGCTGCGCACCGCCTGCGCGACGGGGGCGTACGCCGTCACCGTGCCCGGCGACTGCGAACTGCTGCCCACCCGCGCCGACCTCGACGCCCTGCTGCTGCCGACCGCCGACGTCGTGCGCTGACCCCCGCCGCCCGCACCACCCACACCGTCGCGCCCCGGACCCGCACCCCCGATCACCGGCGGGCCCGAAAGCCAAGGAGAGAGCCCGTGAGTTACGACTACATCATCGTCGGGGCCGGTACGTCCGGCTGCGTCCTGGCCAACCGCCTCACCGAGGACCCCGGCGTCAAGGTGCTGCTGCTGGAGGCCGGCGGCCGGGACCTCAACCCGATGATCCACGTCCCGGGCGGCGTCGGCATGCTCTTCGGCCCCCGGGTCAACTGGCGCTTCCACACCGTGCCCCAGCCCCAGCTGGACGACCGCCGCATCTGGTACCCGCAGGGCAGGACCCTCGGCGGCTCCAGCGCCATCAACGCCATGATCTACATTCGCGGCCAGCGCGAGGACTACGACCACTGGGCCGCGCTCGGCAACGAGGGCTGGTCGTACGACGACGTCCTGCCGTACTTCAGGAAGTCCGAGGACAACAGCCGCCTGGTCGACGAGTACCACGGCCAGGGCGGCCCGCAGGCGGTGTCCGACCAGACCAACCCGCACATCCTCAGCACCTCCTTCGTGCGCGCCGCCCAGTCCTGGGGCCTGCCCGCGAACCCCGACTTCAACGGCGCCTCCATGTCCGGCGCGGGCATGTACCAGGTCACCTACCGCGGCGGCAGGCGCCGTTCGCAGTCGACCTCCTTCCTGCACCCGGTCCTGCGCCGCAGGAACCTCACCCTCAGGACGGGCGCCCGGGTGCTGCGGGTGGTCGTGGAGAAGGGGCGGGCCGTGGGCGTGGAGGTCGGCCACGGCCGCTCCACCCGCGTCCTCCGCGCCGACCGCGAGGTGGTCCTCTCCAGCGGTGCGATCAACACCCCGCGGCTGCTGATGCTGTCCGGGATCGGCGCCGCCGACGAACTCGGACCGCTCGGCATCCGGCCCGTGCACGATCTGCCGGGCGTGGGCAAGAACCTGATGGACCACCTCAACACCAACGTCCACTCCCTGCTGAAGGAGCCCATCGGCTACGACGGGCTCGACCGCTTCCCCAGGCTCCTGGCCCCGGGTCTGGAGTGGATCTTCCTGCGCACCGGTCCTGCCGCGTCCGTCATCGTCGAGGGCGGCGGCTTCTTCACGAGTCCCGGTGCGGACCGCCCCGACATGCAGATCCACATCGCGCCCGCGACGGTGGTCCGCGGCGGGCAGACCCGGCTGGAAGGGCACGGCTTCACCGTCAACTCGACGTTCCTGCGCCCCGAGAGCGTCGGCTCGGTCGGGCTCGCCTCGGCCGATCCGACGGCGGAGCCGCTGATCGACCCGCGGTACCTGAGCGCGCCCCGCGACCGGGAGATGGCGGTGCGGCAGGTGCGCACCATCCGCGAGGTGCTCGCGCGGCCGGAGATCGCCCACTTCATCAAGGAGGAGCGCCTGCCGGGCTCGCAGCTGCGGACGGACGAGGAGATCATGTCGTACGTCCGCCAGTACGCCTCCTGCGACTACCACCCCGTCGGCACGTGCCGCATGGGCACCGGTGAGGACGCGGTCGTCGATCCCCGGCTGAGGCTGCGCGGACTCGACGGCCTGCGCGTGGTGGACGCGTCCGTGATGCCGAAGCTGGTCAGCGGCAACACCATGGCGCCCACCATGATGATCGCCGAGAAGGGCGCGGACCTCATCAAGAGCTGAGACCGAGGGGCGGCCCCACCCCGCCCGGCCGGGGCGAGGCCGACGTCGGTGAGGTCGTCCGGGGGCGCGGTGGTCAGCGGGGGGTGCCGAAGTCCTGGGTCCAGTAGTCGCCCGGTTCCGCCAGGCCGACGCCGATCTCCTTGAAGGAGCAGTTGAGGATGTTCTCCCGGTGGCCGGGGCTGGACATCCAGCCCGCCATGACCGCCTCCGGCGTGGCGTAGCCGTACGCGACGTTCTCGCCGTACGCGCTCCAGGTGTAGCCGGCGGCCGTGATGCGGCCGCCCGGGTCGGAGCCGTCGGAGCCGGTGTGCGACATGTTCCGGTGGGCGGCCATGTCGGCGCTGTGCGCCTGCGCCGCCTTGGTGAGGGTCGCGTCGAGCGTCAGCGCGGAGCAACCGGCCTTGGCGCGCTCGGCGTTGACCAGCTGCACGATGCGCGCGGCGGTCCCGGACGCCGGCGCGGCGGGCTTCGGGCTGCTCGGCGCCGCGGTGGTCGCGGGCGCGGACGGCGTGGCCTTCGGCGTGCTCGGCGCGGCGGGACGGGACGTGGGGAGCCGGGTCGCGGCGGGGGAGTGGGAGGGGGTCCGCGTCGACGGCGCAGCCGGCGTCGACGGCGCGGTGGTGTGCCGCCGCGGCGCGTGGTGCCACGTCCGCCCGGGGGCGGGCCGGTGCCCGCGGGGGTGGTGCTTCGGCGCGGCGGTGGTCCCGGAGGCGGACGGCGCCGGGGTCGCGGACGCGCCGCCCTGGGCCTCCCACTGGCGGTACCAGTCCGCGTCGCTCCACCAGTTCTGCGTGGCGGCCGGCCGTGCCCCCGCCGTCGGCTCTCCGCCGTCGCCCGGCCAGTCGGCGCAGGCCACCGCCACCGACGGGACGCCCACGGCGCCGAGGACGACGGCGGCTATGACCACGCGCCGGTAACGCTTCTGCCTGTTGCTGTGCTTGCCCATGCGTGCCCTCACCCGGTGATCGCCGAGCGCTTCTCGTCCGGTCGGCTGTACGCAGAGTCCCGCCCCTGAACTGCGGCGACGTGCCTGCGGCGCCATTCTTGGGGTGGCTTCACACCGAGCGCAAAGGGTCCTCACGGGCCGTCGGTACTACCCCGCTTCGTAGGAGCGCGGGGTCCGTCCCGCACCGGGGAGGAGGGCCCGCCGCCCCTCGTGCGAGGGCGCCGCGGTCCTGGCGTCCCGTCAGAACCCCTGCGGGCGCCGTGAACGCGCGATCGCGGCGGGCGGGCGGCGGACCGCCGGGCGCGGTGCGCGACCCGCCGACACCAAGCCGGACAAATCCCATATGTCATCCGAGTCGCGTCTACTAAGCGACCCGCCCAGTTCCCGCGACCGCTGTGACACATGTCACGGAACCATGGCTTCCGGTTTCCGGTCAGGCCCTCGACGCGTCGGGCAGGAGCCGTTCCAGCTCGGCCAGCCGCATCCGCAGCGCCTTCTCCTCGGCGCGGCGCTCGGACACCTCGCGCATGACCGCGCAGATCCCCGCGATCTCCCCGTCGTCGTCCCGGACCAGCGCGACCGTGAACTCCAGGGAGAGGCGGTGGCCGTCCCGGTGGGTGGCGGGCACCTTGAGCAGGCTGTCGCCGTACTTGGTGCGCCCCGTGGCCATCGTCTGCTCGTACCCCTTGTTGTGCCGGGGCCGCTGCTTCTCCGGGACGATCAGATCGAGGCTGCGCCCCACGGCCTCCTCGGCGGAGTAGCCGAACATGCGCTCCGCCGCGGCGTTCCAGGTCAGGATGATCCCCTCCGGATCGGCCGTCACGACCGCCTCCGGCGTCTCGCGCAGGATGGCCCGCGCCATCCAGCCCTCGGGCTCGCCGATCGCTGCGGGGCCCGGGTCCGTCCGCCCCGTCGTGGCCCCGCCGTCCGCTGTGTCCGTCACTGCTTCGCTGCCGTCGCCCACGGCGTTCTCCCTTTCTTCCGGGGCGCCACCCGGTGGCCCGGAGGCCGGAAATCCCGCGGCGGGCGCACCCTCTGCGGATCCGCGTCGCCGACAGTATGGCGCCCGCCCTTTGAATAAGGAATACTGCATACAATTCCGCACGTCGGGTGGTCGGGCGTGCGGCAGGACGGGAAACGGCCGTCGAACGCAGCGGACCCGTGTCCCGATCCGGAACCAACCGGGAGGAGCCGCTGATGTTGTTCCGGCAACTCGAGTACTTCGTTGCGGTGGCCAGGGAGAAGCACTTCGCACGGGCCGCGGACGCGTGTTACGTCTCGCAGCCGGCGCTCTCCATCGCCATCGCCAAACTGGAGCGGGAGCTCAACGTCACCCTGATCAACCGCGGGCACACCTTCGAGGGCCTCACCCCCGAGGGAGAGCGCCTGGTCGTCTGGGCCAAGCGGATCCTGGCCGAGCACGACGCGTTCAAGGCCGAGGTGGCCGTCATGCAGTCCGGTGTCACCGGCACGCTGCGGCTCGGCACCGGCCCCACCGTGTCGACGACCACGGGGCTGCCCGTGGCCGCGTTCTGCGCCATGCACCCGCTCGCCCGCGTCAAGGTCTGCTCGCGGCTGTCCTCGGCCGAACTCGTGCGGCAACTGCGCGACTTCGAACTCGACGCCGCCATCGCCCACTTCGGCCCCGACGACCGGGAGGGCCTGGAACTGCTGCCGCTCTACGAGGAGAAGTACGTGCTCCTGGTGTCCGGCGAGCACCTGGTGCCGGCGAGGCCCACCATCACCTGGGCCGAGGCCGCCCAGCTCCCGCTCGCGCTGCTGACACCGGACATGCGCTTCCGCCAGTTCATCGACGACGCCTTCGAGAGCAGCGGCGCCGTGGCGACCCCGCAGGTCGAGACCGACTCCGTCGCCTCCCTGTGCGCGCACGTCGCCACGGGCGCCTGGGCGAGCGTCGTCCCGCACACCTGGCTGAACGCGATGCCGATGACCGGTGGGACCCGTGCCGTACGGCTGGTGGAGCCCGACGCCAAGGCGCAGATCTCGGTGGCCATCCAGGCCGCCACCCCCGGCTCGGTCGCCGCCCGTGCCTTCCTCAACGTGGTCGCCGGACTCTCGCTGGACGAGGCGTTCCTGTCCGCGCGTCCCGACCTCGACGCCGTACCCGCCCCGGCCGGGGAGCCGTACGGCAGGCAGCCCGTGACCGTCAGCGGGGCGGGCTGATGCCCGCGGCCGGGGCCCGGGCCCCGGGGAGGCGGTCCTGACGACGGACACGGCCGCCGACGGGAGCCCGCGAGGGCCCGGGGCGCACCGCGCTCCGATCGATAAACGCCGTAAATCAGCTGGTTGGCAAAAGATCTTGGACGCATCGGCCCCCACGCGCCGATGGTGAACACGGAAGACGAACTCGGCGACCCTCTAGGGAGGATCCGGACCATGACGGACACTGTCACACAGGACACGGGGGTGGAGGGCGCCGAGGAACCGGCCGCCCTGACCGACGGGATCCATCTGGTCGTCGACGCGCTGAAGCTCAACGGGGTCGAGACCATCTACGGCGTCGTGGGCATCCCGATCACCGACCTGGCCCGCCTCGCCCAGGCGTCCGGCATCCGTTACATCGGGTTCCGGCACGAGAGCGACGCCGGCCACGCGGCGGCGGCGGCCGGCTTCCTCACCCAGAAGCCCGGCATCTGCCTGACGGTCTCCGCGCCCGGCTTCCTCAACGGACTCGTGGCGCTCGCCAACGCCACCACCAACTGCTTCCCGATGGTGCAGATCTCCGGCTCCAGCGAGCGCCACCTCGTCGACCTCCAGCGGGGCGACTACGAGGAGATGGACCAGCTCGCCGCCGCCAAACCCTTCGTGAAGGCGGCCTACCGGGTGCAGCGGGCCGAGGACATCGGCCGCGGTATCGCCCGCGCCCTGCGCACCGCGATCTCCGGCCGCCCCGGCGGCGTCTACCTCGACATCCCGGCCGCCGTGCTCGGCGAGATCATGGACGCCGACAAGGGCGCCGCCTCGCTGTGGGAGCTGGTCGACCCCGCGCCGCGCCAGCTCCCCCAGCCGGAGGCCGTCGACCGCGCGATCGAGCTGCTCGCGAGCGCCGAACGGCCGCTGGTGGTGCTCGGCAAGGGCGCCGCCTACGCGCGCGCGGACGAATCGATCCGCGAGTTCGTCGAGACCACCGGCATCCCGTACGTGCCCATGTCGATGGCGAAGGGCCTGCTGCCCGACGACCACCCGCAGTCGGCCGCCACCGCACGCTCGCTCGCGCTGCGCAAGGCGGACGTCGTCATGCTGGTCGGCGCCCGGCTCAACTGGCTGCTCGGCCACGGCGACGCGCCCCAGTGGAGCCCGGACGCCAAGTTCGTCCAGGTCGACATCGCGGCCAACGAGATGGACAGCAACCAGCCCATCGCCGCCCCGCTCGTCGGCGACGTCGGCTCCGTGATGGAGGCGCTCGTCGAGCGCAGCAAGCCCGGCCGGATCGCGGCCCCGGCGCAGTGGCGCGAGGAACTCGCCTCCCGCTCCGCGCAGAACGTCACCAAGATGGCCGGCCGGCTGAAGGCCGCCGAGACCGCGCACCCGATGAAGTTCCTGGGCGCGCTCCAGGCCATCCGCGACGTCCTCAAGGACAACCCGCGCGCCTACGTCGTCAACGAGGGCGCCAACGCCCTGGACCTGGCCCGCAACACGATCGGCATGTCCGTACCGCGCCACCGCCTGGACAGCGGCACCTGGGGCGTCATGGGCATCGGCATGGGCTACGCCATCGCCGCCGCCGTGGAGACCGGCGAACCGGTCGTCGCCATCGAGGGCGACAGCGCCTTCGGGTTCAGCGGCATGGAGATCGAGGCCGTCTGCCGCTACGGCCTGCCGATCGTCACCGTCGTCCTCAACAACAGCGGCGTCTACCGGGGCGACGACCCGTCGTCCAACTCCGACCCCGCGCCCACCGCCCTGAAGGCCCGGCACGACCTGATGATCGAGGCGTTCGGCGGCAAGGGCTACCAGGCCACGACGCCCGAAGAGGTCGCCACGGCCCTCCGTGAGGCCCTGGCGGCGGGCCGGCCCGCCCTCATCGACTGCGTGATCGACCCCTCGGACGGCACCGAGAGCGGCAACATCGCGCACCTCAACCCCAAGGGCATCACGGCCAAGCACTGACCACGTCCCGCCCCACCGCATCGAGATGCTTCACGAGAAGGAACAGACATGACTGAACTGCCGCTCTCCGGGATCAAGGTCATCGACTTCACCGGCGTACAGGCCGGACCGGCCTGTACGCAGCTGCTCGCCTGGCTCGGAGCCGACGTCCTCAAGGTCGAGCGCACCTCCGGCGGCGACGTGACGCGCAACCAGCTGCGCGACATACCCGACCTCGACGCCCTGTACTTCACCATGCTCAACAGCAACAAGCGCTCCCTGGCCATCAACACCAAGTCCGCCGAGGGCCGGGAGGTCATGGAGAAGCTGATCCGCGAGGCCGACGTCCTCGTGGAGAACTTCGCGCCCGGCGCCATGGACCGCATGGGCCTGGGCTGGGAGACCCTCCAGGAGTGGAACCCGCGGCTGATCTTCGGCTCGGTCAAGGGCTTCAACGAGGACTCGCCCTGGAACGACCTCAAGGTCTACGAGAACGTCGCCCAGTGCGCGGGCGGCGCCGCCTCCACGACCGGCTTCTGGGACGGCCCGCCCACCGTCAGCGGCGCCGCCCTCGGCGACAGCAACACCGGCATGCACCTGGCGATCGGGCTGCTGGCGGCGCTGATCGACCGGGACAGGACCGGCAAGGGCCAGAAGGTGGCGGTGTCCATGCAGGACGCCGTGCTCAACCTGTCCCGCGTCAAGCTCCGCGACCAGCAGCGCCTGGACAAGGTCGGCTACCTGGAGGAGTACCCGCAGTACCCGAACGGCGAGTTCGGCGAGGCCGTGCCCCGGGGCGGCAACGCCGGCGGCGGCGGCCAGCCGGGCTGGGTGCTCAAGTGCAAGGGCTGGGAGACCGACCCGAACGCGTACATCTACTTCACGGTCCAGGAGCAGAACTGGAAGCGGACCGCGGAGGCCATCGGCCACCCCGAGTGGGCCGAGGACCCGGAGTACAGCACCGCCAAGGCCCGCCAGAACCACATCTTCGAGATCTTCGGCGAGATCGAGAAGTGGCTGGCCGACAAGACGAAGTACGAGGCGGTCGACATCCTGCGCAAGTGGGAGGTGCCGTGCGCCCCGGTGCTCAGCATGAAGGAGATCGCCAACGACGAGGCGCTGCGCAAGAGCGGGACCGTCGTCGAGGTCGAGCAGAAGGGCCGCGGCACCTACCTGACCGTCGGCAGCCCGATCAAGTTCTCCCGCTTCAAGCCGGACATCCAGGGCGCCCCGCTGCTCGGTGAGCACACCGACGAGGTCCTGAAGGGCCTCGGCTACGACGCGGACGCGATCTCCCAGCTCCGCGACAAGCAGGTCATCATCTGACCGAACCCTGCGGGAGCCGCACACAGGAAGCCGGCTCGGGCCCCACGGCTCGGGCCGGCTTCCGCCGTGTCCGCACCGCACCCGAGAGACGCCGTCCGAAGGGTTCCGGTGAGGCCAGGAGCGCGGGATACTGGATACAGTATTCGATTGGTGGACGGCATCATGGACGACGACCGGCGTCAGGCCAGACACGCGCTCCTCCTCCTGCCCGCGCGACGCGCCTCCGTGGGCAGCGCACGACACTTCGCCGAGGCGCTGCTGCGCCAGTGGCGCCTGCCCGAGGACGACCGGGACACGGCCGCCCTCGTCGTCGGCGAGCTGGCGGCCAACGCGGCCGAGCACGGCCGCCCCCACATGGCGCTGCGCCTCACCCTGGGCCCGGACTTCCTGCACATCGGCGTCCGCGACCACGGCATCGACCCGGGCCCCCGCCCGCCCCGCCCCGACGGCGACCCCGACGAGCACGGCCGCGGCCTCGGCATCGTGGGCGCCCTCGCGGCCCGGATGGACGTACGGCGGGACAGCGCGGGCTGGAGCGTCCTCGTGGACCTGCGGCTCGGCGCCCAGGACGGCCCCTGGCCGCCCGCGGTGGAGGCTCCGGGCCCCGTGGGCCCCGCGACGCGGAAACGGCCGGACACGGGTGTGTCCGGCCGTTCGCTCGGCTGGGGGCCGGGCCCCGCCGTCACAGCGCCTTGAGCTCCTCGGTGATCTCGGCCACCGACGCCTTGGCGTCGCCGAAGAGCATCGCCGTCCGCGGCGTGTAGTACAGCTCGTTGTCGATGCCGGCGAAGCCGGGGCTCATCGACCGCTTGAGCACGATCACCGACCTCGCGTGGTCGACGTCGAGGATCGGCATGCCGTAGATCGGCGACGAGGAGTCGGTGCGGGCGGCCGGGTTGGTCACGTCGTTGGCGCCGATCACCAGGGCCACGTCCGTGCGCCCGAACTCGCCGTTGATGTCGTCCATCTCCTTCATCTGCTCGTAGGGCACGTCCGCCTCGGCCAGCAGCACGTTCATGTGGCCCGGCATCCGGCCCGCGACGGGGTGGATGGCGTGCTTGACCTCCACGCCCCGCGCCTCCAGCAGCCCGGCCATCTCCCGCACGACGTGCTGGGCCTGCGCGACCGCCATGCCGTAGCCGGGGACGATGATGACCTGCCCGGCGTACGCCATCTGGATCGCGGCGTCGGCCGCGCTGGTCGTGCGCACCGTCTGGTCGACGGCGCCGCCGCCCGCCGCCCCGGACCCGCCCGTGCCGCCGAAGCCGCCGGCGACGATCGCCGGGATCGAGCGGTTCATGGCCTTGGCCATCAGGTTGGTCAGGATGCTGCCGGAGGCGCCGACGATCATGCCGGCCACGATCAGCGCGGTGTTGTCCAGCGCCAGCCCGGTGGCCGCCGCGGACAGCCCGGTGAACGCGTTCAGCAGGGAGACCACGACCGGCATGTCCGCGCCGCCGATCGGCAGCACGACCATCACGCCCAGCACCGCCGCCGCCAGCAGCAGGCCCACGATCAGCGCCTCGGAGGAGGCCCCGAGGCCGATGGCGACGGCGCAGCCCAGCGCCGCGAGCAGCAGCGCGAGGTTGAGGGCCTGCTGGCCCCGGCCGAGGGTCACGGGCCGCCCCGGCAGCACCTCCTGGAGCTTGCCGAAGGCGATGAGCGAGCCCCAGAACGACACCGATCCCACGATCGCCGCGAACAGCGAGGTGACCGCGACGTACGCCGGCTCCGACGCGTAGGCGTGGCTGTCGCGGAACTCCACCCAGGAGATCAGCGCCACCGCGCCGCCGCCGACGCCGTTGAACAGGGCCACCATCTGCGGCATGGCGGTCATCCTGACCTTCTGCGCGGCCGGCACCCCGACCACCGTGCCGAGCACCAGGCCCAGCGCGATCAGCCACCAGTTGCCCGTCCCGGGGGTGAGCAGGGTGGCGACGACGGCGACGACCATGCCGGCCGCCGCGGTGAGGTTGCCGCGCAGGGCCGTGCGGGGGCCGGTCAGGCCCGACAGGCCGTGGATGAACAGCGCGAACGCGACGATGTAGAGGACGGTGACGACGTCACTCACGGCCGGCACCCCCTTCGGTCCCGGTCTTCGCCGGGTTCTTCTTGAACATGCCGAGCATGCGGTCGGTCACCAGGAAGCCGCCGACGACGTTGATCGTGCCGAAGGCGATGGCGACGACCAGCAGCAGCTTGTCGAGGAAGCCGGACGCGGACTGCCCGACCAGGATCAGCCCGCCGAGCAGCACGATGCCGTGGATGGCGTTGGTGCCGGACATCAGCGGGGTGTGGAGCGTGTTGGGCACCTTGGAGATGACCGCGAAGCCGACGAAGCCCGCGAGCACCAGGATCGCCAGGTTGGCCAGGAACATCAGCCCACCTCCGTCAGTTCCGCGCCCTCGCCGGTGATCCGGCAGGCCGCGACGATCTCGTCGGTGGGGTCCGGCGCGAACGCGCCGTCCTTCGTCATGAGGTCGAGCAGGGCGAACACATTGCGCGCGTACAGCTCGCTGGCGTGCTCGGGCATGGTCGCCGGGAGGTTGGCCGGCGCCGAGACGGTGACGTCGTGCCGGACGACGGTCTCGCCGGGCACCGTCAGCTCGCAGTTGCCCCCGGTCTCCCCGGCGAGGTCCACCACGACACCGCCCGGCCGCATGCGCCGTACCGCGTCGGCCGTGACCAGCCGGGGCGCCGGGCGGCCCGGCACCAGCGCGGTGGTGATCACCACGTCGAAACCGGCGATCGCGTCGGCCAGCCGCCGCTGCTGCTCGGCCTGTTCGTCCTCCGTGAGCGCTCGCGCGTAGCCGCCCTCACCGGCGGCCTCGATGCCCAGGTCGAGCCACCGGGCGCCGAGGGAGCGCACCTGCTCGGCGACCTCGGGGCGCACGTCGAAGCCCGTCGTACGGGCGCCCAGGCGCTTCGCGGTGGCCAGGGCCTGGAGGCCGGCCACGCCCACGCCGAGCACCAGCACGGTCGCCGGCTTCACCGTGCCCGCCGCGGTGGTGAGCATCGGGAAGAAGCGGGTGGAGTGCTCCGCGGCCGCCAGCACCGCCTTGTAGCCGGCCACGTTCGCCTGGGAGGAGAGCGCGTCCATGGACTGGGCGCGGGAGATCCGCGGCACGGCCTCCATCGCGAAGCCGGTGACCCGGGCCCGCTCCAGCTGCCCGGTGATCTCCGGCCGGGTCAGCGGTGCCAGGAAGCCGATCAGGGCGGAGCCCGCGGCGAGCCGGCCGATCTCGGCGGACGTCGGGGGGTTGACCTTCACCACCACGTCGGCCGACCAGGGGTCGCCGAGGGTGGCTCCGGACTCTTCGTACTGCTCGTCGGGGATCAGGGCGCCGGACCCGGCACCCGATTCCACCACCACGGACAGGCCCGCTGCGCGCAGGCGTTCGACGACTTTGGGGACGAGCGCGACACGGCGTTCGCCGCTCGCCGTCTCCCGCGGCACTCCGATCACGGTCATGTGTTTCTTCCTGGCTGAGGGTGGTGCGTCCCGTTCTCCGCAGTGCCGGGGGCCGGGGGAGAGCGCACACGGAACGTCTGGATCGGACGAGGATAGTGGGGATCGAATACTGTATGCAATGCCTGCAGATGTATTGCATACTGTATGGAGTAGGGGCCTACCCTGGGGCATGGCCCTCACTCGCACGCCCACAGCCGCGCAGGCCCTCGACATCCTCCTGTCGGGCAACCAGCGCTTCGTCGACGGAATGCCGCAGCACCCCAACCAGGGCGCCGCGCACCGCGCCTCCCTGGCGCCCGCCCAGCACCCCTTCGCCGTGCTCTTCGGCTGCTCCGACTCACGCCTGGCCGCCGAGATCGTCTTCGACCGCGGCCTCGGCGACCTCTTCGTGGTGCGCACCGCGGGCCACGTCCTCGGCGCCGAGGTGCTCGGCAGCATCGAGTACGGCGTGGGCCAGCTCGGCTGCCCCCTCGTCGTGGTCCTTGGCCACGACTCCTGCGGCGCCATCCGCGCCGCGCGCAGCACCCTGGAGGACGGTCTGACACCGGGCGGCTACGTACGGGACGTCGTCGAGCGCGTGACGTCCAGCGTGCTCGCCGCGCGCGCCGCCGGGCTCAGCGAGGAGCCCGACATCGTGGACGAGCACGTACGGCACACCGTGGACCTCCTCCTGGACCGCTCGCCCGCCCTCGCGGGCAGCGGCACGGCCGTCGTCGGCCTCTCCTACCACCTCGACGACGGACAGGTGCGCCTGGTCACCACCCGCGGCCTGGACGACGCCGAGGCCGCCTGACCCCCCACCCGCACACGACCGGGCCCCGGCTCCCCCCGCGACGAGGGGAGCCGGGGCCCGGTACCGCGTGGGCCGGTCAGCGCGCCGGTTCCTCCCGGGCGGCGCGCAGCAGCCGGGCGCCCTCGACCACCACCGGGTCCAGACCGTCCGCCCCGGTGTCCACCAGCTCGAACAGCCGGGCCCGCATCCGCGGGTCCCAGAACCGGTCGATGTGGTTCGCCAGCGACTCGGCGGCCCGCCCGGCCGGCACGTGCCGGAAGTTCGCGGCGATCTGGTTCGCCATCCGCTGCTCGGACGGCACTCCCGCGGCCATCTCAGTCCACCGCCGCGAGCCGGTCCGCACCGGCGGACTCGGCGTCGTGCCGCGCGAGCGGATGCGCGAGGCCCACCTGGACGGCGGTCACCTTGTACTCCGGGCAGTTGGTCGCCCAGTCGGAGTTCTCGGTGGTCACCACGTTGGCGCCGGTCACCGGGTGGTGGAACGTGGTGTAGACGACGCCCGGCGGCATCCGGTCGGACACCTTTGCCCGCAGTGTCGTACTGCCCACCCGGCTCGCCAGCGTCACCATGGCGCCGTCGGTGATGCCGCGGTTCTCGGCGTCCAGCGGGTGCAGTTCGAGCACGTCCTCGGGGTGCCAGGCCACGTTCTCCGTACGCCGTGTCTGGGCGCCCACGTTGTACTGGCTGAGGATGCGGCCCGTGGTCAGCACCAGCGGGAAGCGCGAGGTGGTGCGCTCGTCCGTCGGCACGTAGGCGGTGACCATGAACTGGCCCCTGCCGCGCGTGAACGCGTCCACGTGCATCGTCGGGGTGCCCTCGGGCGCCTCGTCGTTGCACGGCCACTGCACGCTGCCGAGCTTGTCCAGGACCTCGAAGGAGATGCCCTTGAACGTCGGCGTGACCCGGGCGATCTCGTCCATGATCTGGCTCGGGTGGTCGTACGCCATCGGGTAACCCATGGCGGTGGCGATCTCGCAGACGATCTGCCACTCGTGCTTGCCCGTCTTCGGCTTCATCACCGCGCGCACCCGGTTGACCCGCCGCTCGGCGTTGGTGAACGTGCCGTCCTTCTCCAGGAACGACGCGCCCGGCAGGAAGACGTGCGCGAACTTCGCCGTCTCGTTCAGGAACAGGTCCTGCACCACGACCAGGTCCATCGCGGCGAGCGCCGCGCTGACGTGCTGGAGGTTCGGGTCCGACTGCGCGATGTCCTCGCCGTGCACGAACAGACCGCGGAACGACCCGTCGATCGCGGCGTCGAACATGTTGGGGATGCGCAGCCCCGGCTCCGGCAGCAGCTCCCGGCCCCACAGCTCCTCGAACACGGTGCGCACCGCGTCGTCGGAGACGTGCCGGTAGCCCGTGAACTCGTGCGGGAAGGAACCCATGTCGCAGGAGCCCTGCACGTTGTTCTGGCCGCGCAGCGGGTTGACCCCGACGCCCTCGCGGCCGATGTTGCCGCACGCCATGGCGAGGTTGGCCATCCCCATGACCATCGTGGAGCCCTGGCTGTGCTCGGTGACGCCGAGGCCGTAGTAGATGGCCGCGTTGGGCGCCGCCGCGTACAGCCGTGCCGCCGCCCGCAGTTCCTCGGCCGGCACCCCGGTGATCGGCTCGGTCGCCTCCGGGCTGTTCTCCGGCCGGGCCACGAACTCCGCCCACCCGTCGAAGCCCTCGCACCGGGCCGTCACGAAGTCCCGGTCCACCAGGCCCTCGGTGACGACGACGTGCGCCATCGAGTTGATGACGGCCACGTTGGTGGACGGCTTGAGCTGGAGGTGGTGCGCGGCCTCCACGTGCGGGGAGCGCACCAGGTCGATGCGGCGCGGGTCGACCACGATCAACTGGGCGCCCTCGCGCAGCCGGCGCTTCATCTGGGAGCCGAACACCGGGTGCCCGTCGGTGGGGTTGGCGCCGATCACCACGATGACGTCGGCCTCGGCCACCGAGCGGAAGTCCTGGGTGCCCGCCGACTCGCCGAAGGTCTGCTTCAGCCCGTAGCCGGTGGGGGAGTGGCAGACGCGGGCGCAGGTGTCGACGTTGTTGTTGCCGAAGGCCGCGCGCACCATCTTCTGGACGACGTACACCTCTTCGTTGGTGCACCGGGAGGAGCTGATGGCGCCGATCGAACTGGGGCCGTACGTCTCCTGGATGGCGCGCATCCGGGTCGCGACCGTCCGGATCGCCTCGTCCCACTCGACCTCGCGCCACGGGTCGGTGATCCGGTCCCGGACCATCGGCTTGAGCTTGCGGTCGGGGTGGGTCGCGTAGCCGAACGCGAAGCGGCCCTTGACGCAGGAGTGGCCCTCGTTGGCGCCGCCGTCCTTGTACGGCACCATCCGCACCAGCTCGTCGCCGCGCAGCTCGGCCTTGAAGGAGCAGCCGACACCGCAGTACGCGCAGGTGGTGATCACCGAGCGGGACGGCATGCCCAGCTGGACGACCGACTTCTCCTGGAGCGTCGCCGTCGGGCACGCCTGCACGCACGCCCCGCAGGACACGCACTCGGAGTCCATGAACGACTCGCCGGCCCCGGCGGAGACCTTGGAGTCGAAGCCGCGGCCCTCGATGGTCAGCGCGAACGTGCCCTGCACCTCGCCGCAGGCCCGCACGCACCGCGAACACACGATGCACTTGGACGGGTTGAAGTCGAAGTACGGGTTGCTCAGGTCGGGCTTCGCGTCGAGGTGGTTCTCGCCCTCGTAGCCGTAGCGCACCTGGCGCAGCCCCACCGTGCCCGCCATGTCCTGGAGTTCGCAGTCCCCGTTCGCCGAACAGGTCAGGCAGTCCAGCGGATGGTCGGAGATGTACAGCTCCATGACGCCCTGGCGCAGCTTCTCCACCTTGGGCGTCTGGGTGCGGACGACCATGCCGTCGGCGCACGGGGTGGTGCAGGACGCCGGGGTGCCGCGGCGGCCGTCGATCTCCACCACGCACAGTCGGCAGGAGCCGAACGGCTCCACGCTGTCCGTGGCGCACAGCTTCGGGACGTCGATGCCGGCGAGTGCCGCCGCCCGCATCACCGAGGTGCCCTCCGGCACCGTGACGGGCAGTCCGTCCACCTCGACCGAGACGGTGGCCGCACCCGGGCGCTCCGGGGTTCCGTAGTCGGGTTCCTTGAGCAGGGTCATGCCGTGCCCTCCTCCCTCGCGAGGAAGTCGTCGGAGAAGTGTGTGACGGCGCTGCGCACGGGCATCGGCGTCAACCCGCCCATGGCGCACAGCGATCCGTCGGTCATCAGCTCGCAGAGGTCCTCCAGGAGCGCGAGGTTCTCGTCGCGCCGCTCGCCGGCCACGATGCGGTCGATCACCTCGACGCCGCGCACCGAACCGACGCGGCACGGCGTGCACTTGCCGCAGGACTCGGCGGCGCAGAACTCCATCGCGAACCGTGCCTGCGCGGCCATGTCGACGGAGTCGTCGAAGACCACGACCCCGCCGTGTCCCAGCATGGCACCGGCGGCCGCGAACGCCTCGTACTCCATGGGCAGGTCGAACATCGACGTCGGCAGGTAGGCGCCCAGCGGGCCGCCCACCTGGACCGTGCGCACCGGGCGCCCGGACAGGGTGCCGCCGCCGTAGTCCTCGACCAGTTCGCGCAGGGTGATGCCGAACGCGGTCTCCACGATGCCGCCGCGCGCCACGTTGCCGCCCAGCTGGAAGACCTGGGTGCCGCGCGAGCGCTCCACGCCGAGTTCCTGGTACGCCTTCGCCCCCTCGGCGAGGATCACCGGGACCGTGGCGAGGGTGAGGACGTTGTTGACGACGGTCGGCTTGCCGAACAGGCCCTCGATCGCGGGGATCGGCGGCTTGGCGCGGACCGTGCCCCGCTTGCCCTCCAGGCTCTCCAGCATGGAGGTCTCCTCGCCGCAGATGTACGCGCCGGCGCCGACCCTGACGTACAGGTCGAAGGAGAGGTCCGAGCCGAGGACGTTCTCGCCGAGCCAGCCGCGTTCCCGGGCGATCGAGATGGCCGCGCGCATCGTGGCCACCGCGTCCGGGTACTCCGAGCGGATGTAGACGTATCCCTCGCTCGCGCCGACCGCGTGGGCGGCGATCGTCATGCCCTCGATGAGCATGAACGGGTCGCCCTCCATGACCATGCGGTCCGCGAAGGTGCCGCTGTCGCCCTCGTCGGCGTTGCAGCAGACGAACTTCAGCTCGCCCGCGCACTCCAGCACGGTCTTCCACTTGATGCCGGCCGGGAACCCGGCCCCGCCCCGGCCGCGCAGCCCCGACTCGGTCACCGCGGCGACCACGTCGGCGGGCGGCAGTTCGAGCGCCTTGCGCAGCCCGGCCAGGCCGCCGTGGCGCTCGTAGTCCTCGGGGGAGAGCGGGTCGGTGACGCCGACGCGGGCGAAGGTGACCCGGTTCTGGCGGGCCAGCCACGGCAGTTCGTCGACGATCCCGAGGCGCAGTGTGTGCTCGCCGCCGTCCCACAGGCCGGCGGCGGCGAGCGCCGGCACGTCCTCGGGGGTCACCGGGCCGTAGCCGACGCGCCCCTCGGGCGTGACCACCTCGACCAGCGGCTCGGCCGAGAGCATGCCGCGCGAACCGTTGCGCACCACCTCGACCGCGCGGCCCTCGTCGGCCGCCGCCTTGCGGATCGCCTCGGCGACCGCGTCCGCGCCGACGGACCGCGCCGCCGAGTCGCGGGGCACGTACACCCGTACCGGGGTGTCGGCCTCCCGGGTCATGACGTCACCGCCTCGTCGAGGATGGAGCGCAGCCGGTCCGGGCTCACCCGTCCGAGCACCTGGCCGTCGACCTCGACGGACGGGCCGAGGGCGCAGTTGCCGAGGCAGAAGACCTGCTCGACGGTGACCGAGCCGTCGGCCCGGGTCTCGCCGAGGGCCGTGCCCGTGCGCTCCTGGGCGCATGCCACCAGGGCGTTCGCGCCGAGTGCCTGGCAGGCCTCGGCCCGGCAGATGCGGACCGTGGTGCGGCCCGCGGGCGCCTCGCGGAAGTCGTGGTAGAAGGAGACCACGCCGTGCACGTCGGCCCGGGACAGGTTCAGTTCCCGGGCGAGGAGCGGGACGGCCTCCTTCGGTACGTGGCCCAGTTCGGCCTGGATGGCGTGCAGGATCTCCAGCAGTGGACCACGCCGGCCGCGATGGGCCGCCACGATCGCACTGACGGCGGCCTCCGTGGTCACGTCACTGACGCTCGTCGTCGTCATGATTCCTCCCCCTCGCCGCCTGCTCGTGCGGTGCATAACGCCCCTGAGTGCGAACCGAGTCGGGTTCCGTGTGCCTGTCTGTACGCGCTCTGTGCATGTGGCTGTATACGGGTTTCTCGTTCGTGGAATACTGTATGCAGTTCCCGATCGATACGTCCACCGTCCGGAAGACGCCAACTGCCTCGCGGGACGTCCTGGCCGCCGCGCCGCGCGCCGGTCAGATGAGGGCGGTGGAGGCTGCCGGTTCGGGCCGCGGCGCGGGCACCGCGTCCAGCCACGCGCGCACCGTGCTGAGCACCCCGTCGAGCCCGCCGTCGTCCTCGACGAGCAGCGCGCCCGCCGGGATCAGCACCGGGTCCGCGCAGACCGTGGACGTCCCGCTGCCCCGGGGGCCGGCGCCGCTCGGGCGGGCCGGCACGTACAGGCCGGGCGCGTCCGCGGGCACCAGCCAGAGCGCCCGGCCCGCGCCGCCCGCCGGGTCCGAGGACCAGATGTAGCTGTCGGCCTCGCCGGCCGCGACGACGTCGTGCTTGCGCGCGTGCAGCGCGACCACGTCGCCGGTGCGGTGCGCCGTCGCCCGCGGGGGCGGCGCGGCGGCGTCGGGGCCGGTCTCCTCGCCGGCCGCGTCGGCCAGGGCGAGGGTGCTGAGGTGGTGGCCGACGGCGACCTTGCGGCGCACCCACGGGCTGCCGTGCGCCTCGATGAAGGCGACGGCCGCGTAGTGCGAGCGCAGCACGGCCCCGGTGGCCGGGCAGGCGCGCGACACCTGGGCGACGACGTCGGCGGCCTCGGTCAGTCCCAGGCCGCCGCCGCCGACGTCGGCGGAGACGGTGAGCCCCAGCAGCCCCACCTCTCCGAGGGCGGCCACCGACGCGCGCGGGAACCTCCCCCGGGTGCCGGAGTGCGGGGCGGAAGGGGTGATGGTGCCGATCAGGACGGAGGAGAGGGCGGAGCGGTACGACATCGGGCGGCTCCTTGAGTCTCGGAGGATTGCATACTGTATACCGCGATCGCTCGCACATCCATGCCCCCGGAGGCAAAACCCTTGCGGGAGGGGGCCGGGGCGCCCGTTCGCCGTCCGTACGCGTGAACGCCATACCGCGTCTTTGATCGTTCTTGGGGAAAACCACACCCGTTCACGGGGATCCCTCCCGCCACACGGCGACTAAGGTCCCTGCTCGCTGCATGCAGTTCGGTTCCACCACAGGTCAGGACCGGGTGCCCGTTCGTCGGGCACCGGGACCCGGCCTCCCCGCTTTGCCCACGGAGTACCGGCCAGGGGGCGCTGGCGAGTCTCTCGAGCAAGGGGAACGAAACGACATGACCAATGCATCACCCATACGCACGGCCCACCGTGAGGTCACGGATGCCAACGGCCGTGTGTACCGGATCGGCGAGAGTCCGCGGGACATCCTCGGCGGGCCACGCCTGCTGATGGTGGTGTTGCCGTGGGTGGCGATGATGGCGATCAGCGTCGCCGAGTACGCCTACGGTTCGGCCGAGGAGACCCTCTCCTCGGTGCACGGCTGGTCCAGCACCAACACCTTCTGGCTGCTCGGTGTGTGGACCGTCTTCCAGGCGGCCGTGGCCTTCCCGGTCGGCCGGCTGCGGGAACGGGGACTGCTGACGGCCCGCCAGGCCATGCTGATCGGAGCCGCCCTGGCCGGCGCCGGCTTCTTCGCGCTCAGCCACGCGCCGGACATCACCCTGGCCGTCCTGGGCTTCGGCGTCCTCGGCGGCTCCGGCGCGGGCATGGTCTACGCGACCTGCATCAACATCGTCGGCAAGTGGTACCCCGAGCGCCGGGGCGGCAAGACGGGCTTCGTCAACAGCGGGTTCGCCTACGGGTCCGTACCGATGATCTTCGTCTTCACCTACGCGTTCGACGCGCACAACTTCCGTACGGTCCTCGACCTGGTCGGCACCTACGTGCTGGTGTTCGTCGCCGTCGTCGGCTGGTTCTTCAAGGACCCGCCGAAGAACTGGTGGCCCGCGGACATCGACCCGCTCGCCACCAAGCGGGACACCAAGCGCGACGCGGCGCTCACCAAGAACCCGCCGGCGGTACGGCAGTACGGGCCCATGGAGGCGGTCCGCACCGGCATGCTGCCGCTGATGTGGTTCTGCCTGACGCTGACCTCGGGCGTGTCCATCTTCGGCATCTCCTTCCAGGTGCCCTTCGCCAAGGAGGCCGGGTTCGGTCCGCTGGTGGTCGCCTCCTCCATGGGCGTCATGGCCGTCGTCAACGGCACCGGACGCGGTGTCATGGGCTGGGTCTCCGACGTCCTCGGCCGCAAGCAGGCCCTCGTCCTCGTCGTGGCCGTCGAGGGGCTCTCCCAGTTCGGCGTGCTGTGGGCAGGTGACCTGCACAACGAGGCCCTGTTCATGATCTTCGCGTTCGTCTCGGGCTTCGGCGGCGGCTCGTTCTACCCGCTGTTCGCCTCGCTGGTCCCCGACTACTTCGGGGAGAACAACAACGCCCAGAACTACGGCCTCGTCTACAGCTCCAAGCTGGTCGGCGGCCTCGCCGGCAGCGGCCTCGGCGCCACCGTCGTCGCGGCCTGGGGCTACTCCGGGGCGTACGCCCTCGCGGGCTGCTTCGGACTCGTCTCGGCGGCGCTCGCCATGCTGCTGCGCCAGCCCGGCCGCACCGAGGCCCGCGAAGTCCGGCCGGCCGAGCTCCAGGTCACCGGTGTCACCAAGGTCACCGGTGAAAAGGTCTGACCCCCGGGTGAGTTGAGCACCCGCCCGCCCCGGGCCCCCGCCGCACGGTCGCGGCGCGTGGCCCGGGGCGGGCGGCCCTGCGTGCGGGGGAAGGCCCTGTGCGGTGAGGGCGGCCGGGGCCGGCCCGCCGGGGTCAACGCCCCGAGCCGGACCGTCCGTTGCTCGCGGCGCGTTCGCGGTAGCTGGTCCGGGTGTGCTCGGTGTGGGCCCGCATCAGCCGCTGCGCGCGCTGTTCGTCGTGCGACGCGATCGCGTCGATCATCGCCCGGTGTTCGTCCCAGGAGAGCGAGCCACGGGTGCGGGCGACCGGCGTGTAGAACCAGCGCACCCGGCGGTCCACCTGGGCGGACAGCTCCGCGAGCACCGAGTTGGCGGCCAGCTCCATCACATACGCGTGGAAGGTGGCGTTGGCCGCCACCACGGCGTCGATGTCGTCCGACTCCAGCGCCCGTTCGCCCGCCTCGCACAGCTCGCGCAGCCGCGCCGTCGTGCGCTCGGTCGCGTTGGCCGCCGCGAGCCGCGCCGCCTCCGCCTCCAGCAGGCCGCGTACGACGAGGAGCTGGTCGGCCTCCGCCTCCGTGGGATCGTGCACGAACGCGCCCTGGGCGGGCCGCAGGTCCACCCAGCCCTCGGTGTTGAGCCGTTGCAGCGCCTCGCGCACCGGCTGGCGCGAGACCCCCAGATGACCGGCGAGTTCGGTCTCCACCAGATGCTGGCCCGGCTTGAGCGACCTGGTGACGATCAGGTCCAGCAGGGCCTCGTAGACGCGTTCACGCAGCGGGCCGGGGCGCTCCAGCCTGGACACGGAGCCGGTCGGCAGCGCAGACGCCATGGCTTCACTCCTCGGTTGTTGACTCACCGGCGACAGACATTGGTTTTCGTCTACAGTCTACCGCCCATGTGTTCGCGAACCGGCTGAACGTCCGCCGACGGCCGGATGAGCCCCCGATGTCACCTCCCGTGATCGACCTGTCCTGCACGCCCCTTGTCAGCGTGAAGCGGAATACTGTAGACAGAATGCTGTCGACATTTGATGACGCCCGGCGGTCACGGACACGGCAGCGATGCGGTCCCGACCTCCGCGGCACCCCATGACCGTGTCCACGGACGACGACGCCCGACCCGACGCGCGGCGGCCACCGCGCGCCGGCGGCGTCGTCGCACGTGGCACGGATGCGGGACCGGCCGGCGGGTGCGCCCCCTGGGCCGGCCGGTCCCCTCGTCCGACACCGGACGCCCGGCGCGGTCGTCCCGCCGCCGGGCCGCCCGGAGAACGGTCAGCCGGAGAACACGCTGACCAGCAGCGCCACGTTGAGCGCCACCACGACCACGCTGATGCCCCACGCGGTGTACGTCGTCGCCCGCCGGTTGACCCAGCGGCCCATCACCGCCCGGTCCCGGGTGACCAGGACCAGCGGGACGAGGGCGAAGGGGATGCCGAAGGACAGGATGATCTGGCTGACGACCAGGCTCTCCGTGGGTCCCGCGCCGGCGGCCAGGACCACGATCGCCGGGATCATGGTGAGCAGCCGGCGCAGCAGAACCGGAATGCGCCGGCCCAGGAAGCCGCCCATGACGACCTCGCCCGCGTACATGCCGACACTGGTTCCGGCCAGACCGGAGACCAGCAGGGCGAGGGCGAAGGCCAGCGCCGCGAGCGGGCCCACGAGCTTCCCGTAGGCGTCGTGCGCGGCGGCCAGCGAGTCGGCGGCGCCCGGCGTGCCCGGGTGGAACAGGGTGGCCGCGGACACCAGCAGCGCCACGTTCACGGCGCCCGCGAGCCCCATCGCGATCAGCACGTCGACGCGCACGTGACGCAGCAGCCGGTGGCGCAGCGGCCGGTCGGGGTCCCCGGGCGGGCCGTCGGCGCCGGGGGAGAGGTCCAGGCTGAAACGGTCGCTGGTGAGGGCCGAGTGCAGATAGATGACGTGCGGCATGACGGTCGCGCCGACGATGCCGCCCGCGAGGACCAGGCTGTCGGCGCCGGACAGCCGGGGCAGCAGACCGTCGGCCGCCCCGCCGAGCGGCGCCCCGGCGCCCAGGACCTGCCCCATGAACAGGGCCAGCAGACAGGTCAGCCCCGCCGCCATCAGCACCTCGAAGCGGCGCCGGCCCCGCCCGCGCATGGGCATGAGCAGCAGCGAGACGGCGCCGACGAGCACCCCGCCGAGCCACAGCGGTATCCCGGCCAGCAGGTGGAGCGCGATGGCACCGCCGACCACCTCGGCGAGGTCGGTCATCACCACGACCGCCTCCGCCTGCGCCCACAGCCCCCACACCACCGGCCGCCGGTACCGCTCCCGGCACACCCGCGGCAGGCTCATCCCGGTGGCCACACCCAGCTTCGCGGAGAGGTACTGCAACAGCATCGCCACCACGTTCGCGGCGAGCAGCACCCACAGCAACAACGGCCCGAAGGCGGCCCCCGCCTGCACATTGGTGGCGAAGTTCCCCGGATCGACATAGGCGACGGCGGCCACGAACGCGGGCCCGAGTAGCGTGTACGACAACCCGGCCCGCAACCGGGGCCGCCGCTCCCCGGGAGTCCGCCCGCAAGCCTTCGACGAACGAGGGGGATCAAGCTCCGGCGACTGGGCGGAAGTGGGTTCGATCGCCACGGGGTTCTCCTTGCTCTCCGGTCCGGACAGCGCCCCGAAGGGGCGCGGGGAACTGCGCGATCAACCACGACGAACCCGCGGTCGACCATCAACCGCACATGGCAGAGGCAACGAACCACCCACTACGGGATGTTGGACGGACGGGCCAGCCCCTCCGCCAGATCCCCGATCTCCGGAGAGACGATGGCCCCGGGATTCAGGACGACCTCCTCCACCACCAGCGTCTCGGTCGTCAGCAGCAGCGCAGCGATCGACGCCGCACTCAGCAGCGCGCACCGCGTGACCTTCACCGGATCGACGATCCCCCGCTCGTACAGATCGACGTAGTCACCGGCCATCGCGTCCAGCCCACTCCCGTTGGGCAGCGCAGCGACCTCCGCCTCCGCCTCGTCGGGATCGAGCCCCGCGTTGATGGCGATCCACCGCAATGGCTCGGCGAGCGCCCGCTCCACGATCGCCTGCCCGGTCACCGCGTCACGGTCGGTCAGCGCGAGCTCGGCCAGCCCCGCACGGGCGTGCAGCAACGCCGCACCGCCCCCCGCGACGACCCCCTCCTCCGCGGCCGCCCGGGTGGCCGCGAGCGAGTCCTCCAGCCGCATCTGCTTCTCCTTCAGCTCCACCCCGCTCGCGGCGCCGACCCGGATGACGGCGACCCCGCCGGAGAGCTTCGCGATGCGTTCGCCGAGCTTGTCCCGGTCGTGCTCGTTGGTGGCGCGCTCCAGCTCCGTCTTGAGGTTCTCGATGCGCTCGGCCACCCGCTCGTCGCCGCCCGCCCCGCCGAGCACCGTGGTCGAGCGCTCGGTGGCGATGACCTTCTCCGCCCGGCCGAGGTCGTCGAGCGTGACGCCCTCCAGGGTGCGTCCCGCGGTCATGGTGATGACGCGCCCGCCGGTGAGCGCGGCCATGTCCTCCAGCTCGGCGATCCGCCGGAAGCCGAAGCCGGGCGCCCGCACGGCCAGCGAACGGAACGTGCCGTGCGCGGCGTTGGTCACCAGCATGCCGAGCGCGGGCCCGTCGACGTTCTCGGCGACGACGACCAGCGGCGAGCCGGTGCGCATCACCAGCTCCAGGACCGGCATCAGCTCCTGCACCCGGGTGATCTTCGTGTCGCAGTACAGCAGGAACGGGTTCTCCAGGACGGCCTCCATCCGCCCCTCGTCGGTGATCATGTACGGCGAGATCCAGCCGTTGTCGAACTCCAGGCCCTCCGCGTACTCCACGGAGAGCCCCAGCGTGGACGCCTCCTCCACGGTGACGACACCGGTGCGGCCCACCCGGGCCACGGCCTCGGCGATGGCCCCGCCGATCGCGGGGTCGTTGCCCGCCGACAGGGCCGCCACGCGCACGAGTTCGTCGTCCGAGCGCACCGGCCGGGCCTGCGCGGCCAGCGAACCGACGGCCGCCGCGACCGCCGCCTCGATGCCGTTCTTCACCAGTACCGGATTGGCACCGGAGTTGACCGCCTTCAGCCCCTCCCGCACGATCGCCTGCGCGAGCACGGTCGCGGTGGTGGTGCCGTCGCCGACGTCGCCGTTGGTGCGGGTGGCGACCTCCTTGACGAGCTGGGCGCCCATGTTGGCGAAGGGGTCCTTGAGCTGGATCTCACGCGCGATGGTGACGCCGTCGTTGGTGATGGTGGGCGGACCGGTGAGCTTCTCCAGGACCGCGTTGCGGCCCTTCGGGCCGAGGGTGACACGCACCGCGTCGGCCAGCGCGTTCACCCCGCTCTCCAGCAGTGCGCGCGCTTCGGCGTTGAAGCGCAGTTCCTTCGCCATGGCGGTGTCGTCCCTTCGGTACGGCGGTGTACGGGGGGTACGCGCGGGTGGAGCGGTGGCGGCGGCCCGGTGTGCGGTCTCCGTGGTGCGCCGACCCGCTTGCGGGTCCACGGATCGGCCGCCGCCACCTGCAAGGGGGCGCCGCCGTCACACGGGGAGGCGTGCGGTGGCGCCGGCCGGGCCCGCGCAAGGCCCGGTGTCAGGGGTGAGGCCGGCGGCGGCCGTACCGCCGCGCAGCAGATGCCGTTCGAGTCCCGCGGCCGGTACGGCACGTCCCCGGTCGTCGGTGAACAGGGCGGTGCCGGGGTCGGCGGGCAGCCCCAGCAGGGTGCGCCGCCGGCGGAGCGCGACCGTGAGGCGTTCCGGGAGGTCGCCGAGCCGGGCCTCGGCCAACTGCCGTGTCGTCCAGCCCCGTTCGAGCAGCCGACGGCCGAGCTCGGCCTGGGCGGCGAGATGGCCCCGGCGCAGGGAGGCGGCCCGCAGCTCCTCCGGCCGGCCGGCCGTGGCGAGCCCCGGGAACGCCTCGGCGAACGAGGTGCCGCGGCCCACCCCCCGGTTGATCTCGGCGGAGGCGAAGTGGTCCTCCAGGACCACCGTGCACCGGCTGGCCCAGGACAGCCCGGCCAGCGCCTGCCGGGCGTCCTCGACCATCAGCCAGGCGAAGCCGGGCGCGCAGAAGGAGGTGGGCAGCCGCAGTCTCGCCTCGACCGCGCCGTCGGCACCGACGCTCACGGCCCGGACGAAGCCGAGGTCGGTGATGGGGCGGTCGAGTTCCGGGTCGAGCACCGCCGCCAGCGCTGAGTTGACGGCGGTGATCCGGTCGACCGCGTCGGTGACGGCGGTCATGCGCCCACCCCACCGGGTGTCTCGGCGAAGCGGACGAAGCCGTCACCGTCCTTGCGGTACATGGGACCTCCTCGGCCGTCAGTCGACCGGGCTGAGGTCGAAGTCGATGTACTCTGCGGCGTCCTCGGGGTTGGCGAAGAGCACGGTGCGGTCGTCGAGGTGGACCATGCGCCCGTAGTGGGTGGACATGATCTCCTCGAACTCGGCCTGGTCGAAGTCGAAGCCGAGGGCCTTGGAGATCTCGTCGAAGTCGAAGGTCAGCACGCGTTCGCCGTCCACTCGGATCATCGACGGGTAGTCGGTGACGGTGACGTTCTCCTTGCCGCGCATGACGTCGGCGACGACATGGCCGTTCTGGTTGTTCATCAGCGTCACGCCGCACTTGTTGGACGAGGTGCGGTCGGCGCTGAACTGCTGGGGCAGCGTGGTCACTTGTCGGTCCCTTCGCTCGTGCGGTCGGCGGGCGCGGCGAGGCCGAGGTCGCCGATCAGCCGGCCGAAGCGCTCCTTGGCGCGGTCCAGGCTGTCCTCGAAACGGATGGGCTTCTCGCCGGGCTGCGACCACAGCGGCTGGAGCCGCCGGGCGGCGTCCAGGCTCACCGGCACCCAGCGCTCCGCCCACTCCTGGGCGACGGCCCGGTTGGCGGCGCCGTGCGTGTCGTCGCCGAGCAGCAGCGTGAACAGGGCGCGGGTGTAGCGCAGGTCGCGGTCGTAGTCGTTCTCGCCGGCGCCCAGCACGGTCGGGGTGGTGTAGTCGCCGTTGCGGGCGGCGATCTGGAGCACCAGATGACTGCGGAACAGCTCGCCGACCAGCGGCTCGAAGACGACGTTCGCCGCGAACAGCGCCTCGGCCCAGTCGTCCACCGCCGTCAGCCGCTCCACGTTCTCGCGCACGCCCTGCCACGCCGGGTCCGACTGCCACACGTCCTTGTGCGCGGAGCCGTCGAAGCCGTCCAGCTGCTCCTCGACGTCGAGGTTGTACAGCGCGAGGTCCTGGGCGAAGCGCAGCTTGTGGGCGCCGTTGACCGCCATCGCGTTGTTGATCATGTTGGTGGGGGCGGAGCGCTGGATCGCCACGAACACGTGCATGCCCAGGCCCTGTTCGGCGTGCATCCAGGCCCCGACGTGCCGCTCCACGAAGCGCGCCCAGGAGCGTGTCCACAGCCCGTACGCCTCCGCCTTGCGGGCGTTGGCCAGGTTCTGCTGCACCTGCCGCACGACGTTGGCGTTGTTGCGGTAGATCGTCTGCTCCCACTCCTCGTTCGGGTCGAGGAAGCGGTGCCAGTCGGAGGACCTGAGCGCGGTCCAGTCCTGCGGGTATCCGGCGGACCCGTCGGCGAAGCCGTAGATCCAGCCCTGGAGCAGGTGCCGTTCGGGGTCGGGCTGGACGTCGAAGGTGACGTCCTCGTACATGGTGGCCCGCAGCTTCTGTGGCTTGTAGTAGGAGAAGGCGCGGCTGGTGGAGCTCGGGAAGGTGAGGGCTCCCGCCTCCGCGTCCGTGAACTGAGGCTTGGGGAAACTGCGTTCGGCCTTGACCGGCTTGTCGGCTTGCGTGGTCATGCGTACGGCTCTCCTCGCGACGCTGGGGTCAGGTGTCGGTGGAAGTGGTGAACTTGTCCAGGAAGATCCGCTCCTCGGGCACGCCCTTGCCGGTGAGCAGGTCCAGCGCGGCGTCGCACATCGGCGGCGGACCGCACAGATAGGCGTCGGCGCGCGACAGGTCGCCCTCGTGCCGGTCGACGACCTCGGTGATCAGACCGGTCTCGTACGCTCCGGAGGCGTCCTCGGACAGCGCCGGGACGAACGCGAAGTCGGGTATCCGGGAGCCCAGTCCGGCGATCTCGTCGAGGGCGAACAGATCGCGCGCGGTGCGCGCGCCGTAGTAGAAGCGGGTGCGCCGGGCGGTGCCGGCGGCGGCGAGGGCGCGCAGCTGGGCCAGGATCGGCGCCATGCCCGCGCCGCCCGCGAGGAGGATCAGGTCGCGGTCCGGGGCGTCGCGCATCACACAGGTGCCGTAGGGGCCCTTGACGGTGAGCGGGTCGCCCGGACGCAGCCGTTCGCCGTCGAGCAGACCGGAGAACAGCCCCCCGGGGTAGCGCTTGATGAGGAACTCCAGCTCGCCGCCGGGCGGTCCGGCCATCGAGAAGGACCGCCACTGCTCGCCGCCCGGCACCCTGATGTCGACGTACTGCCCGCTCCGGTAGGGGAGTTCACCGTCCGGGTCGACCGTGAGGGCCAGCCGGACGATGTCGTGCGTCTGCGCCTCGACCGCGGCGACCGTCGTGCGGACCTCGCGCGGCGGGATGCCGTTGAGGAGCATCTCCTCGTCGTAGTTGATGAGTTCGACGGAGAGATCGCCGTAGGCGTGCGCCCGGCACAGCAGGACGTAGCCCTCCTCGCTCTCGTAGTCGGCGAGCGCGAAGGTCGAGTAGCGCTCCATCTGCTGGTCGCCGTCCAGCAGGAAGGACTTGCAGGAGGAGCACTGGCCCTCCTTGCAGCCGTGCATGAGCATCACGCCCTGGCGGAACGCGGCGTCCAGGACGGTCTCCTCCTCGTCGGCCTCGATCTCGATGCCGACCGGTTCGAAGCGGATGCGGTGCTTGTCGCCCACAGGGACCAGCCTTCCGGGGCGGCGGCCCCGCGACGG
Organism: Streptomyces sp. NPDC026672; assembly: GCF_040638185.1. Taxonomy (NCBI): domain Bacteria; kingdom Bacillati; phylum Actinomycetota; class Actinomycetes; order Kitasatosporales; family Streptomycetaceae; genus Streptomyces; species Streptomyces sp. NPDC026672. The sequence continues at coordinate 202,131 of NZ_JBEZXS010000008.1, read as the reverse complement.
TTCGCCGCCGCCCCTTGCCCGGGTTCGGTCAGAGCATCGAGGGGGTGATGTTGGTGCGGCCGCGGTAGTCCGCGACGTGCGCCTCGCGCTCCTCGTCGGACATCTCGTTCAGCGACACGTTGGGGCTGACGAACGTGTTGCCGCGCACGTCGTCGAGCGTCCACAGCTTCTTCGGGTCGTCGAGGTCGAGGTGCGGCTGCGGGACGAGGGTCCTGCCGTCGTCACGGACGTAGCCCAGGTCCTTGATGATGTCGGCCAGGTCCTGCCCGTGGTACACGGTCTCCCACTCGCGCTTGCCGGTCAGCCGGCCCATCGACGGCGTCGGCCGGCCCTCGTACTCGGGACGGAACGCGGTCCGGTCGGTCCACGCGCAGGTCTCCGAGCAGTAGGTGCGCCACTGGCCGTCGACCTTGTCGACCACCATGTCCTGCCGGATCAGGCAGGGCACCATGCACGACCAGCAGCGGTGCGGGTACTGGTAGCCGACGTCCTCGAACGCGATCGGCTTGTTGGCGCCCGGGTGCCGCAGCCGGTTGTACGCCTCCCACCAGGCGCCGTACTCCGCGTACCAGCCCGGGTACTTGGACTCGAACCACTCGAAGTCGGCGTCCGTCATCCCGTCGATGCGCCAGAAGTTGACCGGCCAGCCGGTCGCGAAGAACTGGGCGACCTTGTGCACGTAGCCCTGCTCCCAGATCCGCTTCCACGCCTCCTCGACGAGGTCGTGCGGGATCTTCAGACCGTACTTCTCCAGCGGGATCAGGTACGACCGGTAGTAGTCGTCGTAGATCCAGCGGCGCCACATCTCCGCGTACGAGTCCCGGTCCCCCCGGCGGTCCTTGGAGCCGTACTCGATGAACGTGCCGATGGCCGCGTCCACCACGCAGTGGTTGTTCCACCACGCGTAGCGCAGGTCGCGCTCCAGGAGCTGGCGGTTGTCCTCGTCGGCCAGCGCCATCAGCAGGATGGAGTAGCCGTTGGAGATGTGCCGCGACTCGTCCGACTGCACCGAGTGGAACACGGTCGGCAGCAGGTAGTCGCCGTTGGCCGCCGCCTCGGCGGGCATGGCCACGAACAGGGTGTTGGTGAAGGCGGTTTCGGCGACCAGCGTCAGGTAGACGTTGGCGGCGGTGATCGCGTCACCGGTGATGAACCCCTCGCCGAACTGGCGGCCGATGGTGCCGGCGTAGCAGTTCGCGAACGCCTTCTCCGAGATGTCGAACCCGGCGGGGTCGATGTAGTGGTTCATGTAGAGGCGCTTGAGGTTCATCTGGATCGTCGAGTGCCGCACCTCGTCGATCATCTGCACCGCGAGCCCGTTGTGCAGCTGCGGGTTGGGCACGGCCCCGATCGCCATGGGCATCGCGCGGGCCGCGCTGATCTCGGGGAACGGGATGATCGACAGGAACAGCTTCTGCCACTCCATCCAGCGCTGCTGGACCTGGCGGAACATGTTGCCGCGGATCGCGCCGTCCATCGCGCCGTAGACCCGGTTGTCCTTCTCCTCCTCCATCGGGAAGTAGGAGCGCAGGACCTGCTTGAGCGGGTCCTTCTTGGGGGCCTTGTCGAAGCGGTAGTCGGTGGCGAAGCGTGTCGAGGGCGTCGCGAACGTCGGTTCCCACGACAACTCGGTGATCTTCTTGTGCGCCTTGCTCAGGCTCTGTCGGCTCACGGGTGAGACTCCTCCGGCTGACTCGGCGTCGAGGCATCGCCTCGGTCGGCCCGGTGCCGCGGCGGCGCACAGCCGTCGATGACCGGGGCGTCGCCCATCGTGGGGGCGCCCGCCGCGACGGGTCGTCTCAAGATGAGACACGGGTCACTGCGCGGGTCTGGCCCCCGTCGGACGGCCGGACTTAACGTGCAGGACATACCCGGAGCCGGAGCGTCACCACAGCAAACCAGCGGCGTCACAGAACGGCAGAAGGCACAGAGCCCATGGAACCCTTGGAATCCCCGGAACCCGTGGACCGGCCGCGACCGACCCCCTCGGCCGCCCCGCTCGCTCTCGACCGCCCCGTCCCCCACCTCAACCCCGTGCGCGCCCGGACCCTGTTCCTGGAGGGCGGCCAGGTCCCGGCCGCCGACGTGCGGGAGCCGATCCTCAACTCCTGGCAGCGCTCCCGCTTCTGGGGCGTGGACGCCGACCGGATCGAGGCGCCCTACAACGCGGACTTCGATCCGCACTCCCGGCTGGCCACGGCCGCCCGCCCGGTCCTCGACCGGCTCGCCGAGGCCCTCCAGGGCACGCCCATGTCGCTGATCCTCACCGACTCCAAGGGGCGGGTGCGCGAACGCCGTACCGGGGACCGGGCCCTGCACCGGCACCTGGACGACATCTGCCTGGCGCCCGGCTTCAGCTACGCCGAGGAGTACGTCGGCACCAACGGCATCGGCACCGCCGCCGAGGACGGCCGCACGGCCCATGTCTTCGGCTCGGAGCACTTCTCCGAACGGCTCCAGCGGGTCTCGTGCGCCGCCGCCCCCATCCGCAACCCGGTCAGCGGCCGGGTGCTCGGCCTGATCGACCTGACCTCCTGGCAGCGCACCGCCTCACCGCTGATGCTGGCGCTGGTCCGCGAGGCCGCCGCCGACATCGAGGAACGCCTGCTCGACATCGGCTCCGAACGCGAACGGGCCGCGTTGCGAGCCTTCCTGACGTATCGTCAGAGCTCGCGCAAGGCGCTGGTCACGCTCACCGACGGACTGCTGCTCGCCGACGCCGCCGCCACCGAACTGCTCGGCCCCGACGACCACCGCAGACTGCGCGAGCTGGCCGCCGACCCGGCGGGTCCGATCGAGCAGCGGATGCTGCTCAGCGACGGGCGGGCGGTGCAGGTCCGCGGGCGGCACGTGGAGGGGGAGGCGGGCGACAGCGGCCCCGCCGCCTTCCTCATCGAACTGCGGCTGCTCGCCGAGCGGGAGGAACCCGCCGCGCGCGCCGCCTTCCAGGCACCCCGGCTGCCCGGGATCGCGGGGGCGTGCCCCGTGTTCCAGGGGGTGGTCAGCCAACTGGTCCGGCACTGCGGACAGGGCCGCTGGACCCTCGTCGACGGGGAGGCGGGCACCGGCAAGCACGAACTGGTCCGGGCCGTGCACCGGCACGCCGCCCCCACCGCGCCGTACACCGCGCACGACGCGGCCCACGCCCGCGACGGGACCGCCGACTGGCTGCGCACGGTCTTCCAGGACCTCGCCGAGGACCGCGGCACCGTGGTCCTGCGCCATCTCGAACTGCTGTCGCCCGGCGTCCTCGCCCAGCTCGACGCCGTGCTGCGCACCACCGCGGGGCGCTCGGGCTGGGTCGCCGCGCTGCTCACCCGCGACCGGCCCACCCTGCCCGGCGCGGCCACGCCCCGCGAGGGCACCGACCCCGTCGCGGCGGTGCGGGCCCGGTTCGGCGCGGAGGTCACGCTGCCGCCGCTGCGCCACCGCACGGCCGACATCCCGCCGCTCGTCGACTGTCTGATCGCCCGGCAGGGCGGGGACGCGCGCTGCACCGAGGGCGCGCTGCGGGCCCTCGGCCGGGCGCCCTGGCCGGGCAACGTCCGCCAGCTCGCCGGTTCGCTGCGGTACGCCGACGCGCACCGCACGGGTCCGTACATCGAGGAGTCCGACCTGCCGCCCTCGCTGCTCTCCCAGTCCCAGCACCCCCTGTCCGCCTGGGAGTCCACGGAACGCGACCTCGTCGTCCAGGCGCTGCTCGACCACGGCGGCGACAAGGCGAAGGCGGCGAAGGCGCTGGGCATCTCCCGCGCCACGATCTACCGCAAGATCACGTCCTACGGCATCCGCCTGGGCCCGGACACCCCCTGACTCACCGGGCGCGCCCGCGGTACGCGTGGAAGGCCCATAGGGCGAGGGCCTCCCAGCAGGCCAGGACGAGGCCCGTCGCGGCGAGGCCGGGTCCCGCCGTGGCGCCGGCCGCCGTCGCGACCGCGCCGCACACCAGCAGCAGGACGCCGAACGCGCCGAGCGCCAGCAGCCGTTCGCGGTGTCCCCATGACCGTGTCCCCATCCGGGCCTCCCCGTCTCGCCGGTGGCTGTCGTCCCGTGTCGAGCGTGCGCCCCGGCGGCGGGCCGGGGTGTCTCAGCTTGAGACGCCCCGGCGCGGGGCCGTGCGCAAGACCCCGGTTCGCGCCATAACGACGGATCACCGGGGGCGTCGGCGCGGTGGCTCGCCACCGGTGCGCGGGCCGTGGAAGCAGCGGTGCGGGCGGGTACGGTGCCCGCCGCCGGGGCCGCGGGCCGGGGGTCGAGTCCCGGTCAGGCGCCGTTTCCGGAGGGTTCGCCGGGCCGCCCCGGCAGTATGGTGAGTCCGCTTTTCCAACTCATCACGTGCCGACGCGTGGTGACCGTTCGCGCGAGGAGTTGACATGGGCGCTTCACCCGTCGCACCGGCCGGAAACGGGCTCGACCCCAGGTGGCGACCGTGGACCTCGGAGCACGCCGGGCGCACGGCGGCCGTCGCCCTCGCCGCCGTACGCGACCACTTCGCGGGCGGCGCGCACCCGGTCCGCAGCCTGACCACCCACTTCCTGGCCCCCGTCGGCGCCAGCCCCCTCTACGTCTCCGGGGTCGCGCCCGCCGTCGGACCCGACACGGTGACCTGCGTCTTCGACGGGCACCAGGACGACAGCCCGGTACTCGTCGGCTCGGCCGTCCTCGGCCCCGGCCGCACCGGCCCGTCGTACGAGGGGCTCCGCGCCCCCGCCGGCGTACCCGAACCGGAGGACTGCCCGCACCTCGACCTGCCGGCCGGACCCGCGCCGTTCGCCGAGGACGTCGAGGTCCGCCCCGTCGCCCCCGGCCCGCTCCCCGCCGACGGGCGCCCGGAACTGCTCGCCTGGGTGCAGTTCTCCGACGGGCGCCCGCTGGACACCGGCGCCGTCGTGACCCTCGCGGACGTCCTGCCGCCCGCGCTCCACGCCCGCAGGCCCGTGCGGCTGAGCGCGCAGACGGCCGAACTCTCCGTCCACTTCACCGACGTCCTCGACACGAACGCCCCGCGCGGCTGGGCCCTGGTCAGGGCGCGCACCGAACAGGCCGGCGCGGGCTGGTGCGTCGACGGCGGCGAGGTCTGGTCGTCCGACGGCCGGCTGCTCGCCCTCGCCCGCCGGACCCGCGTGCTGCGCGAGGAGCCCCCGGCCCCCCGGGCCGCCTGACCCGCGCCCCGGCACCGCGCGGCGCCCACCCGACCACCGGGACCGCTCCCGCCGCCCTGGCGTGGCGGGGCGGCAGGAGCGGGCGCAGCGTGGGAGGGAGGGGGCCGAGGAGAGGTGGTCGTATGGACAGGGACGTCTCGGGGGCGCGGGTCGTGGTGGGTGTCGACGGGTCGCCGTCCTCGCACGCGGCACTGCGCTGGGCCGTCCGGTACGCCGGACTGGCCGGCGGCACCGTGGACGCGGTCGCCGCCTGGGAGCTTGCCGGGATGTACGGCTGGTCGGCGCCGGCCGTGGACACCGACTTCGACGAGGAGAACGCCCGGCAGCGGCTCACCCGTGAGCTGGCGGAGGCGCTCGGCCCCGAGGGCGCGGGCGCCGTCCGGCCCCTGCTGGTGCGCGGCAACCCGGTCGACGTGCTGCTGCGGGCCTCCGAGGGCGCCGGGGCGCTGGTCGTCGGCAGCCACGGACGCGGCGGCTTCGCCCGCGCCCTGCTCGGCTCCGTCAGCCAGCACCTCGCCCAGCACGCGAACTGCCCCGTCGTGATCGTGCGCCCGGACGAGCCGTGACCGCACGCCCTCACAGCCGGGCGGTCAGGTCCCGCTCCAGCACCCGGTCCGCCGTACGGCGCGGTGTGGGCGGGCCCTCCGGGCCGTAGCCGAGCCGGATCAGCATGTGGGGCCGGGCCCGCGGGTCCGGTGTGGACAGCGCCAGCTGGTCCCGCAGGTCGGGCCACTCCAGCGCCTGGTGCAGCAGCGACGCCCGCAGTCCCCGCGCCGTCGCGACCAGCAGCACCCGCTCCAGGGCCTGTCCGGCCCGCAGCCAGTCGGCGCGGCGGTCGTGCGCGGTGGTCAGCACGGCGATCGCGGGGCGCTTCTCGAAGGGCCGCGCGGGCAGCACGTGCGGGTGCCGGTGGGCGCCGAAGTCCCGCATGGGGACCCGCTCACGGAAGTCCTGCGCGCCGAGCGTCGCGGGCGGCATGCCGAGCGCCGAGTCGCCGGGCTCGTGCACCCACCGGCGGCTCTCCACGGCCCGTGCGCCGTCCGCCGTGGTCCGGTGCTCCCCCTCGGCCGTGAGCCGCAGCAGCCGGTCGCGGTCGGCGGGCGCCGGATGGTGCAGCAGGGCGCCCTCGCAGCGGGCCGCGTCGGCGAGTTCGGTGAGCACGGCCGCGGGCAGCCGGCGCTCCGAGAAGGGGAACCGGCTGCTGTGCCGGCGCCACAGGGCGTCGTACAGACCGGGGAAGGACGGGGGCCGGGCGCCGGCGGCGAGCCGGACGGTGGCGAGCAGGTCCGGCCGGTCGGGGCGCGGCAGCAGCCGGGTCACCGGCTCCCAGCCGAAGTGGGCCACCGCGACCCGCAGGTTGAACACGGCGCAGCCCACGGAGAGGTGCAGGGCGCGGCCGCTCGGGTCGATGTGCTGGAGCCCGCGTTCGGCGGCCGCGCGGATCTCCAGCGTGACCGTGTCCGGGTCCAGGCGGAACCGCCACGGCTGGGTGTTGAGGATCGACGGCGCGGCCACGGCGGCGGACACGAGCGACTCCAGGGCCGGCCCGTCGAGAACTGCGGAAGGCATCCGGGACTCCTCCCCGCCCGCACCGGGGGAGACCGGCCGGGCTCTGCGACGACCGCTCCAGCGTCCCGCGCCGCGCCCCCACGAGGGCAGGGGCCGTCCGGCCCTACGGGGTACCCCGAGCGCCCCTGAGCAGGGAGGGATGGGTGGCACGGGGACGGGAGAGGTTGGAGGCCGGGGGAGGGGAGTGGGCAGGGGAACGGGTCGGAAGGAGTCGGGGCAGGGGATCGGTACGCCCGGGTGCGTCCGGTGCACGGGCGACCTTCGGGGCCGTGATCCGCCTCGTGTGGCGGGGTACCCGGGGGACGCGTCCCGGCGGTCGCCGCGGGAGCTGCGGGCCGGTCCGGCGCGTATCGCCGGGCGGGCCTTGGCGGGGGGCCCGGCGGGTGGGTTCTGAGGGACGGGTTCCGGCGGGCGGTCCCCGGCGGGAGGGGCCCCGGCGGGTGGGCGGCGGGCGCTCCCTGGCGCAACGGCCCCCGACGGACGGTTCCCGGCGGGACGAGCCCTGCCGGGTGGGCCCTGGGGGACGGGCCTCCGGTCGGTCGGTTCTAGCGGGTGGAGCCGCCCGGTTCGGGCTGGTCCAGGTGGGAGGCGAGGACGGCGGCCTGGACCCGGCGCTGGACACCCAGCTTGGCCAGCAGCCGGGAGATGTGGTTCTTGACGGTCTTCTCCGACAGGTACAGCCGCTTGCCGATCTCCCGGTTGGTCAGCCCGTCCCCGATCAGCGCGAGGATGTCCCGCTCCCGGGGCGACAGGCTCGCCAGCTCGGGCGGCATCGCCGGCGTCTCCGCGGGGTCGGCCCGCAGCGAGCGCATCAGCCGGGCCGTCGTCGCGGGGTCCAGCATCGACTGGCCCGAGGCGACGGTGCGCACGGCCGACACCAGGTCGGAGCCCTTGATCTGCTTGAGGACGTAACCCGAGGCACCAGCCATGATCGCGTCCAGCAGGGCGTCCTCGTCGTCGAACGAGGTCAGCATCAGACAGGCCAGCTCGGGCATCTGGCTGCGCAGCTCACGGCACACGGAGATGCCGTCGCCGTCCGGCAGCCGTACGTCGAGCACGGCGACGTCGGGACGCAGGGCCGGGCCCCGGACCAGCGCGTGCTGGACCGTGTCGGCGTCGCCGATCACGGAGATGTCCGGCTCGGCGTCGAGCAGGTCCGCCAGTCCGCGCCGTACGACCTCGTGGTCGTCCAGCAGGAAGACACGGATGGGATTCTGCTCCGTGAAGGTGCGTGTCTCGGTCATGAGGCCCCTCGTTCCCCGGGTGAAGGGCAGACTGCGGGCTGCCCACCAGGGGATCATCACCCGCGGGCGCCCGCGGCAGCTAGGGCCGACCGGCCCCAGTCACCCGGGGACGGGTGTCCCCGGACGACACGACGGGCCGGTACGCCTAGGCCCTGGGCTCGCGCGGCCGGTGTGCGAGGTCGAAGCGGACGTCCACCACGCCCTCGACCGCCCGGATCAGCCGGGCCGCCACCGGCACCAGGGACGCGTCCCGCATCCGGCCGGAGAGGGTCACGATCCCGTCGTGCACCCCCACCCGCAGGGCCGAGCCCGGCCGGGGGAACAGATAGGACACCACCTCGCGGCGCACCTCCTCGGCGATGTCCTCGTCGGGCCGCAGGAACACCTTGAGCAGGTCGCCGCGGCTGACGATGCCCTGGAGGAGACCGACGTCGTCCACCACCGGCAGCCGCTTCACTCCGCCCCGGGCCATCGCGCGGGCGGCCTCGGCGAGGGTCGCGCCGGCCAGGACGGTCAGGGCGGGGGCGGTCATCAGCCCGCTCGCCCGCACCGCGCCGGCCTTGGCGCGGGCACCGGGGCGCCGCAGTACGGCGTGCCGGTCCACCGGGGCGTCCCGGAACTCCTCCTTGGGCAGCAGGTCGGCCTCGCTGACCACGCCCACGACCCGGCCCTCGCCCTCGACGACCGGCAGCGCGCTCACCCGCCAGTCCCGCAGCAGCCGCACGATCTCCTTGAACCCGGCGTCGGGGCCGACGGACGCCACCGTGAGGGTCATGACGTCGCTGACGATGTGCGGGGTGCCGTGCATGGGCCACTCCTCGGACTCGCGGGCGCGGGGCCCGGTCAGACGGCGCTCCCGGCGCCGTAGGGGGCGTACAGGTCGAGCAGCCGGGTGCGGGCGGAGCGCAGCCGGTGGGCGAGCACCTCGCCGACCCACTGGGAGACGGCGTAACCGAGCACCGGGTCGTCGTGGCACATCGAACGGACGGCCGTCGCGTCGAACTCCCAGGCGCGCACCGGGGTGACCGCCTCGGCGCCCAGGTGCCAGACGTTCGGGGCGAACAGCCAGGACCAGCCGACGAGTTCGTTGTGGCCGAGGGTCTCGATGACGGCCGACCGCCGGCCCGGGACGCGCATGTCCAGCTCGACGGTGCCGGTGCGCAGGACCCAGAAGCGGTCGGCGCGGGCGCCCTCGTCGAAGAGGCGGGTGTTCTGCGGGAAGGACACCTCCCGGGCGATGCCCATGAGCCGCTCCCGCTGCTCGGCGGGCAGGGCACGCAGCATGCTGGGGGTGGGGGGACCGTTCATGACACGCCTCCCTGGCAGACGATACGAACTGTCCCCCTCACCCTCCCCCCGAGCCCCGCCCCCGCCCATGGGCCACCCGTCCCACGCTCGGTGCCATCCGACCCGGGTAAAGCCTTTCGAGGACCGCGGGGAACCAGGGCAAACGCGCCGCACGGCAACTTCCCAGGGGCGCGGGGAACTGCGCGATCAACCACACACGACCCGCGGCCGCCCGCCACAGGCACCCCCGCCCCCGTGGGCGCCCGTCCCTACAGGACTCCACGACGCGCCGCACGGCAACTCCCCCAGGGGCGCGGGGAACCGCGCGATCAGCCCCCCGCCCACCCGCAGTCGCCCGCCGGCACACCCCCCGCCCCGGTGGGCGCTCCCGCGGAGAGGACCATCGGCACCGCAGTGGAGGACACCCGGCCGCTCCCCATCCGCGCTGCGCCCGGGCAGCATCGCCGCGGCACCGCCGCCGGTGGTGTCCGGCACCAGGACCCACCCCGGAGGACTGACCATGCGCATCGTCGTCGCCCTCGGCGGCAACGCCCTGCCGCACCTCGCCGCCCGCACGGGCACGGGCGGCCGCCGGGCGGACGCCGACCGGGTCGCCGCCGCCCTCGCCCCCCTCGCCCACGAGCACGACCTGGTGCTCACCCACGGCGACGGCCCCCACACCGGCCCCCACTCCGACGCGGGCACGGAACCCCAGCAGTACCCCCTGCACCTCCTCGGCGCCCAGGCCCAGGGACTCGCCGGCTCCGTCCTCGCCCGCACCCTGCACGACGCCCTGCCAGGACAGCCGGTCGCCGTCCTGGTCACCCACACCCTCGTCCGCGCCGACGACACCGCCTTCGCCCGGCCCTCGCGCCCCGTCGGCCCGCTGCTGTCCCGCGACACCGCCAAGACCCTCGCCCGCGACCGCGGTTGGTACATCGCCCGGGACACCGGCGGCTGGCGCCGGGTCGTCCCCGCACCGCAGCCCCGACGGATCGTGGAGAGCGACACGATCCACCAACTCCTGCACAGCGGCGTCCTGGTGATCTGCGCCGGGGGCGGCGGCGTGCCCGTCCTCGCCGACCGCCGCACCGGAGCGCTGAGCGCCGTGGACGCCGTCGTCGACAAGGACCTCACCGCGGCGCTGCTCGCCGAGGAACTCAAGGCCGACTTCCTGCTGATCCTCACCGACGTCCCCCACGTGTACCAGGGTTACGGCACCCCCGATCCGACCCCGCTGCTCGACGCGACCCCGGCCGAACTGCGCCGCGGCGACTTCCCCGCGCGCTCGATGGGCCCCAAGACCGAGGCGGCGGCCCGGTTCGTGGAACGCACCGGGGGACTGGCCGCGATAGGCGCCCTGGACGCGGCGTACGACATCGTCCACGGCAGGTCGGGCACCCTCGTCCGCCCCGACCTGACCGGCGCCTGACCGCCTCCCCGCCGACCACGCCCCGTCCGCCCCACGTCTCCCGCGCCTCGACCCGTCCACCCCCCCGTCTCCCACGCCTCGCCCTCATCTTCCCTCCCGTTCACCGGAGTCGGCCCGGTCGCCCGCCCGACCCCCGCCCACCGGCGCATTCGTGACTTCGGGCCAGTTCCCGGCACCCGACCGGACGTGCGGTCAGGGACGTTCAGCCCAACCGCCACAGACCTTCGGCATCCGTCCCGGACGGGGTCGGCGGACCAGAGTTATGGGCGTCAGGCAACGCCGGACCGCCTCCGAAGGGAACACCGTCATGGCCGTCCACGAGCACTCGCAGCCCTCGGGCTTCCACATCGACCTCCACACCGACCGGACCGAGTCCGAGGCCGCCGCGTCGGCCCAGGCCGGAACCCACGTCGCCCGCCGCGCGCTCGCCGTGCTGCGCGTCCTCATCGGCTTCGTCTTCCTGTGGGCCTTCGTCGACAAGCTGTTCGGCCTGGGCTACGCCACCCAGTCCGGCAAGGGCTGGCTGGACGGCGGCTCGCCCACCAAGGGGTTCCTCAGCTCCGTGTCCGCCGGGCCGATGCAGTCCACCTTCCACTCCTGGGCCGGCGACACCTGGGTGAACTGGCTGTTCATGCTCGGTCTGCTCGGCGTCGGCGGTGCCTTCGTCCTCGGTGTCGCGCTGCGGCCGGCCGCCGTCGGAGGGGCCCTCATGATGGCCTTCATGTGGCTGGCCGAGTTTCCGCCCGCCAAGCACCTCGCCGACGGCACCCCCAGCGGATCGTCGAACCCGTTCACCGACGACCACGTGATCTACGCGATCATCGTGATCGCCCTCGCGGCGGCCGGCGCGGGAGCCACCTGGGGCCTCGGCAGGATATGGGCCCAGCTCCCGGTCGTCCGCGACCACGGCTGGCTGCGCTGAACGCCCACGGTGCGACGGGCCGCAGAACCACGGCCCGTCGCGCCGGCGTGTCCACGGGGCCGGTCGGCCCCGGGCGAGGACCAGCGGCCCCTGCCCCGCGCACCACCCCCGTACGACGCTGGAAGCGGTTCCCCGAATCGGAGAGGTGGAGATCATGGCCCGCACCATCACGGTCGGACTGGACGGTTCCCCCGAGAGCAGGGCGGCGGCGGAATGGGCCGCCCGCGAGGCACGGCTGCGCGACCTGCCCCTGAAGCTCGTCCACGTCTGGGAACCCGTCCCCGAACCCATGGCCCAGGCACCGCTCCTCGGCACCGAGACCCAGCAGCACTGGTCCGAGCGCGTGCCGCGCGAGGCAGCGGAGGGACTGCGGCTGCGTCACCCCGGCGTCGGGATCACCACCGCACAGCTCACCGGCACACCCGGCGAGGTCCTGGCCCACGAGGCCGCCGACGCCGAACTCCTCGTCCTCGGCTCGCGCGGCATGAGCGGCCTCGGCGGCTTCATGACCGGCTCCGTCTCCCTCGCCGTCGTCGCCCACGCCGAACGGCCCGTCGTGCTCGTCCGCGCGGGTGAACAGGCCGCCGACGAACACCGGCCCGACCCCGTCGGCATCCCCACCACCGCCACCCCCTTCCGGCCCGTCCTGCTCGGCCTCGACGTCGACGGCCCCGACGCGGACCTCGTCGAGTTCGCCTTCGACGCCGCCGCCCGCCGCGAGGCGCCCCTGCGTGTCCTGCACACCTGGAGCCCGCCGCCGTACTACGCATACGCCTATGGCATGGCCCTCGACCCCGAGATCAACCGGGCGCTCGCCGAGCGCGACACCGCCGCCCTGGCCGAGACGCTGCGCCCCTGGCGGCAGAAGTTCCCGGACGTCGAGGTCGTCGCCGAGTCCCGCTACGGCAGCCCCGCCGTCGAACTCGTCGAGGCCGCCCGCGAGGCGTCCCTCGTCGTCGTGGGCCGCCGCGTGCGCCGCAGCCCCCTCGGCGCCCACATCGGCCACGTCACCCACGCCCTGCTGCACCACTCCACGACCCCCGTCGCCGTCGTCGCCCACACCTGACCCGCCCCGGGGAGGGACACCATGAGGGCAGCCGGCGGCACCCGGCGGCGCGGCCGCCCCGCAGGAGCCGGGGCGACCGGCTCACAGGTGAGCCGCATGGTCCGGGACGTAGGTCTGGAGGTCGCGCGGCGGACGCTCGTAGCCCGTCGACGGCGGCCGGTGCGGCAGCTCCAGGACGGGCGGCGGCACCTCGTGGTAGGGCACCGAGGACAGCAGGTGCGCGATCATGTTCAGCCGGGCCCGGCGCTTGTCGTCGCTCTCCACCACGAACCAGGGCGACTCCGACACGTCCGTGTGGACCAGCATCTCGTCCTTCGCCCGGGAGTACGCCTCCCAGCGCGTGATCGACTCCAGGTCCATCGGCGACAGCTTCCAGCGCCGCAGCGGATCGTCGAGCCGGCGCCTGAACCGCTCCTGCTGCTCGGTGTCGCTCACCGAGAACCAGTACTTGCGCAGCAGGATGCCGTCCTCCACCAGCATCCGCTCGAAGATCGGGCACTGGCGCAGGAACCGCTGGTGCTCCTCCTTCGTGCAGAACCCCATCACCTGCTCGACCCCGGCCCGGTTGTACCAGGACCGGTCGAACAGCACGATCTCCCCGGCCGCCGGCAGATGCTCCACGTACCGCTGGAAGTACCACTGCGTGCGCTCGCGCTCGGTGGGCTTCGGCAGCGCCGCGATCCGCGCCACCCGAGGGTTCAGATGCTCGGCGACCCGCTTGATCGTGCCGCCCTTGCCGGCCGCGTCCCGGCCCTCGAAGACCACCACGAGACGGGCGCCCGTCGATCGCACCCACTCCTGGAGCCTCACCAACTCCGCCTGGAGCCTCAGCAGTTCCCGCTCGTACACCTTGCGCGACAAGGTCGCCGCCCGCTTGTCGGCCATGCCGCCTCCACCGTCCGATGACCCCACGCCGATGACCTCCGGAGCCACCATGCCCACCGTCGAACACCAGGACGCCACGGTACTTTCCGACGACGAACTGCGCACCCTGGACGCCCACTGGCGCGCCGCCAACTACCTCGCCGCCGGACAGATCTACCTGATGGCCAACCCCCTGCTCACCGAACCCCTGCGGCCCGAGCACATCAAACCGCGGCTGCTCGGGCACTGGGGCACCTCGCCCGGCCTCAACCTCGTGTACACCCACCTCAACCGGGTGATCAAGGCGCGCGGCCTGGACGCCCTGTGCGTGTGGGGGCCCGGCCACGGCGGGCCGTCCGTGGTCGCCAACTCCTGGCTCGAGGGCAGCTACAGCGAGACCTACCCCGACGTGTCCCGGGACGCGGCGGGCATGGCCAGGCTCTTCCGGCAGTTCTCGTTCCCCGGCGGCGTGCCCAGCCACGTGGCGCCCGAGACACCCGGCTCGATCCACGAGGGCGGCGAACTCGGCTACTCCCTCGCCCACGCGTACGGCGCCGCCCTCGACAACCCCGACCTGGTCGTCGCCTGCGTCATCGGCGACGGCGAGGCCGAGACCGGCCCGCTCGCCGCGTCCTGGCACTCCAACAAGTTCCTCGACCCCGTGCACGACGGGGCCGTCCTGCCCATCCTCCACCTCAACGGCTACAAGATCGCCAACCCGACGGTGCTCGCCCGGCTGCCGGAGCACGAACTCGACGCCCTGCTGCGCGGATACGGCCACGAGCCCCTGCACGTCACCGGCGACGACCCGGTCCAGGTGCACCACGCCCTCGCCCGCGCCCTCGACGAGGCGCTCGACCGGATCGCCCTGATGCAGCGCAGCGCCCGCGAGGACGGCGTCACCGAACGCGTCCACTGGCCGGTCGTCGTGCTGCGCACCCCCAAGGGCTGGACCGGCCCCGCCGAGGTCGACGGTCTGCCCGTCGAGGGCACCTGGCGCGCCCACCAGGTGCCGCTCGCCGGCGTGCGCGACAACCCCGAGCACCTGCGCCAGCTGGAGGAGTGGCTGCGCTCGTACCGCCCCGAGGAACTGTTCCACGAGGACGGGCGGCCGGTCGCCGACGTCCTCGCCTGCATCCCCTACGGCGCCAAGCGGCTCGGCGCCACCCCGTACGCCAACGGCGGCCTGCTCTCCCGCGAACTGCCCGTGCCGCCGCTCGACGACCACGCCGTCCCGGTCGACAAGCCCGGCACCACCCTCCACGAACCCACCCGCGTCCTGGGCGGGCTGATCGAGCAGATCATGAAGGACACCGCCGGCCGGCGGGACTTCCGGGTGGTCGGCCCCGACGAGACCGCCTCCAACCGCCTCCAGGCCGTCTTCGACGCCAGCGGCAAGGCGTGGCAGGCGGGGACCCTGCCCGTGGACGAACACCTCGACCGGCACGGCCGGGTCATGGAGATCCTCTCCGAACACCTCTGCCAGGGCTGGCTGGAGGGCTATCTGCTCACCGGCCGGCACGGACTGTTCTCCTGCTACGAGGCGTTCGTGCACATCGTCGACTCCATGGTCAACCAGCACATCAAATGGCTCAGGACCTCCCGCGAGCTGCCCTGGCGGGCCCCCATCGCCTCCCTCAACTACCTGCTCACCTCGCACGTGTGGCGCCAGGACCACAACGGCTTCTCCCACCAGGACCCCGGCTTCGTCGACCACGTCCTCAACAAGAGCCCCGAGGTCGTGCGCGTCTATCTGCCGCCGGACGCCAACACCCTGCTCTCCGTCGCCGACCACGCCCTGCGCAGCCGCGACTACGTCAACGTGATCGTCGCCGGCAAACAGCCCTGCTTCGACTGGCTGTCCATGGACCAGGCCCGCGCCCACTGCGCGCGCGGCGCAGGGATCTGGGAGTGGGCCGGCACCGAGAACGGCGGCGAACCGGACGTCGTCCTCGCCTGCGCAGGCGACGTCCCCACCCAGGAGGTGCTGGCCGCAGCCCAGTTGCTCCGCCGCCACCTGCCGCAGCTCGCGGTGCGCGTCGTCAACGTCGTCGACATGACCCGGCTGCTGCCCCGCGAGGAACACCCGCACGGCATGACCGACTTCGAGTACGACGGCCTCTTCACCCAGGACAAACCCGTCGTCTTCGCCTACCACGGCTACCCCTGGCTGATCCACCGCCTCGCCTACCGCCGCGCCGGGCACCGCAACCTGCACGTGCGCGGCTACAAGGAGTCCGGGACCACGACCACCCCGTTCGACATGGTCGTCCGCAACGACCTCGACCGCTACCGGCTGGTCATGGACGTCATCGACCGCGTGCCCGGACTCGCGGTGCGCGCCGCCGCCGTACGCCAGCAGATGGCCGACGCCCGCACCCGCCACCACGCCTGGATCCGCGCCCACGGCACCGACCTGCCCGAGGTCGCGGAGTGGAGTTGGAACGCCTGACCCCCGGTCCGGGGGCCGTCCGGCCCCCGGACCGCCCCCGGCCGGCCCCTGCGCGAGCGGCCCCGGAAGACGGACGATCGGGGTGTGAACAGGCATGGAGGAGAAGCGAGATGACGGACCGCACGCTCGACCGCCCCCCGGTCCACGCCCTGCTCGCCGACGGCACCACCGTCGGCATCCGCCCCGTACGGCCCGGTGACCACGACCGACTGGAGGGCCTGTACGAGGAGATGTCCCCGGAGAACCTCCGCCTCCGGTTCTTCTCCGCCAACCGCCGCTCCGCCGCCCTCGCCGCCGACCGCGCCTGCGACCCCGGCCGCCCGGGCCACCGCGCCCTGCTCGCCGAGACCCTGGGACGGGTCGTCGGCGTCGCCGAGTACGACACCGGCGGCGCCGAGGACAGCGCAGAGGTCTCCCTCGCCGTCGCCGACGCCCTGCACCACCGGGGCGTCGGCACCCTCCTCGTCGAACACCTCGTCTCCGCCGCCCGCGCCGACGGCATCACCACCTTCACCGCCGACGCGCTCAGCGAGAACCACGAGGTGCTGCGGCTGTTCGCCGACCTCGCCCTGCCCACCTCCCGCAGCTTCGAGGGCCCCGAGGTCCGCTGCGTCATCCACCTCGACGAGGACGACACCTACCTGTCCGCCGTGGAGGCCCGCGGCCGGGCCGCCGACGTGGCCAGCCTCCACCCGCTGCTGTGCCCCGACGTCGTCGCCGTCGTCGGCGTCGGCCGCACACCCGGCTCCGTCGGCCGCGCCGTCCTGCGCCAACTGCGCGGCGGCGGCTTCCCCCGCCTCCTGTTCGCGGTCGACCCCGCGGCCGGCTCCGTGTCCGGCGTGCCCACGTACCCGTCGGTCGCCGCGCTCCCCGAGGTGCCCGACCTCGCCGTGGTCGCCGTGCCCGCCGCCGCCGTCCCGGCCGTCGCCGAGGAGTGCGGCAGGGCCGGCGTACGCGCCCTCGTCGTGGTCAGCTCCGGCCTCGACGGAGTCCGGGCGAAGGCCCTGCTGACCGCCTGCCGCACCCACGGCATGCGCCTCGTCGGCCCCGAGTCCCTCGGCGTCGTCCACACCGACCCCGCGGCCCGACTCGACGCGACCTACGCCGCCGGCCGCCCGGCCGCCGGCACCGCGGGCGTCGCCGTCCAGTCCGGCGGCATCGGCGTCGCCCTGCTCGACGGACTGACCCGGCTCGGCATCGGCGTCTCCTCCTTCGTCTCCCTCGGGGACAAGTACGACGTCAGCGGCAACGACATGCTCCAGTGGTGGGAGAGCGACGGCCGCACCGACCTCGCCCTGCTGCACCTGGAGTCCTTCGGCAACCCGCGCGCCTTCTCCCGCACCGCCCGCCGCGTCACCCGCCGCATGCCCGTCCTCACCGTCGACGCGGGCCGCACCGACGCCGGCCGCCGCGCCGCCGCCGCGCACACCGCGGCCGGCGCCACCCCCACCATGACCCGCCGCGCCCTGTTCACCCAGGCCGGCATCACCGCCACCGACTCGGTCGGCGAACTCCTCGGGACCGCCGCCCTGCTGCGCTCCCAGCCGCTGCCGGACGGCACCCGCGTCGCCGTCGTCACCAACGCGGGCGGTGCGGGCGTCCTCACCGCCGACGCCTGCGCCGAGGCCGGCCTCACCCTCCCCGAGCTCACCCCCGCCACCGCCGCCGCCCTCGGCGCCGTACTGCCCGCCGGGGCGCGCACCGCCAACCCCGTCGACACCACCGCCGCCGTGACCGAGGAGCAACTGACCGACTGCGTCGACCTGCTGGTGCGCCACCCCGGGATCGACGCGGTGCTCGTCGCCCTCGTCCCCACGGCCGTCTCCGCCGCCACCGGCGACGACCTCCTGCGGGCCGTCACCGCCGGGCCCGGCCGCCGGGAGCACCCGCTCGCCGTCGTCCGGCTCGAACAGGACGTGCCCGTACGGCTGCTGCCCGACGCCGACGGGGGACACGTCCCCTCCTACGCCGAACCCCAGGCCGCCGCCCGCGCGTTGGCGCACGCCGCACACCGCGCCGCCTGGCTCGCCCGCCCCGCCGGCCGCACACCGGAACTCGACCTCGTCGACAGCGCCCGCGCACACGCCGTGGTCGACGCCCACCTCGCCCGACACCCCGAGGGCGGCTGGCTCGACCCGCGCACCTGCGCCGACCTCCTCGCCTGCTACGGCATCCCCCAACTCCCGTGGGCCTGGGCCGAGTCCGAGGACGACGCGGTGCGCGCCGCCGGACGGCTGCGGGGCAGCGACGGCCGGGTGGCGCTCCAGGCCCACTGGCCGGGCCTGGTGCGCAGGGGCGAGCGGGACGCGGTCCGGCTCGACCTGCGCGGCGACGCCCAGGTGCGCACCGCGTACCGCGAACTCGCCGCGGGCTTCGGCGACCTGATGACCGGGGTGGTCGTCCGGCCGCTCGCCGCGCGCGGCACCGAACTGTACGCGGGCGTCGTCCAGGACGAGGTCTTCGGACCGCTCGTCCTGTTCGGCCAGGGCGGCACGGCCGCCCAGGTGCTCGCCGACCACGCCGCCCGCCTCGCCCCGCTCACCGACCACGACGTCCACGACCTCATCACCTCCCCGCGCTGCGCACCCCTCCTCCTCGGCGCCGGGTCCGGCGGCCCCGCCGACCTGGAGGGCCTGGCCCAGCTCCTGCTGCGGCTGTCCCGCATGGCGGCCGACCTGCCGCAGCTCGCCGAGGCCGACTTCAACCCCGTCCTCGCCACCCCCGACACCGTGACCGTGGTCGACGCCCGCGTACGTCTGCTGCCGCGCCGGCCCCAGGACCCCCATCTGCGCCGACTCCGCTGAGGAGGAAACGGACATGAAGTACGACAAGGTCGGCTCCGTGATGACCACGGACGTCGTCAGCGCCCGCCCCGGGACCCCGTTCAAGGAGGTCGCCCGCAGGCTCGCGGACCACCACATCAGCGGGCTGCCCGTGATCGACGAGGACGACAAGGTCGTCGGCGTCGTCTCCGAGACGGACCTGATGGCCCATCAGGCCGCCGCCCCCGACCCCTACGCACCGCGCCGGCACCTGCCGCGGCCCGTCCGCTGGACGGCCGCCGCGCGCCGGCGGGCCGCCAAGGCGCGGGCCCGCACCGCGGGCGAGCTGATGAGCGAACCGCCCGTGACCGTGCACGCCGACGACACCATCGTGCGGGCCGCGCGGACCATGGCCCAGCGACGCGTCGAGCGGCTGCCCGTGCTCGACGAGGAGGACCGGCTCGTCGGCATCGTCACCCGCCGCGACCTGCTCAGCGTCTTCCTGAGGCCCGACCGGCAGATCCGCGAGGAGGTCGTCGACGAGGTCCTCGTGCGCACCCTGTGGCTGGTGCCGCGCACCGTCGACGTCTCCGTGTCCGAAGGCGTCGTCACCCTCACCGGGCAGGTGGAACGGCTCAGCGACAAGGAGATCGCCCTCTCGGCCACCCGGCGGATCGACGGTGTCGTCGACGTGGTCGACCGGCTCACCCACCGGCTCGACGACACCCGCCTGCGCCCCGCGGAGCAGGCCCTGCACGGCGTGGCCGACGACTGGCTGCGCGGACTGTGAGAGGAGGCGAACCGTCATGACCGGCACCGTGTTGGTCACGTACGGGACGACCAACGGATCGACGGCGCGGATCGCGGAGGCGGTCGCCGAGGCGCTGCGCCGGGACGGACTCACCACGGAGGTACGGCCCGCCGCGACCGTGGCACGGGTGACGCCGTACGCCGCC
Organism: Streptomyces sp. NPDC026672; assembly: GCF_040638185.1. Taxonomy (NCBI): domain Bacteria; kingdom Bacillati; phylum Actinomycetota; class Actinomycetes; order Kitasatosporales; family Streptomycetaceae; genus Streptomyces; species Streptomyces sp. NPDC026672. The sequence goes on along the minus strand of NZ_JBEZXS010000008.1, from coordinate 182,415 downwards.
GTCGTGGTCGGCGGGGCGCTCTACCGCGGGCGCTGGCACCGCGACGCGCGCGCCTTCGTCCGCCGCAACCGCCGCGAGCTCGCCCTGCGCCCGGTGTGGTTCTTCAGCAGCGGACCCCTCGACGACTCGGCCTCCAGGCGGGACCTGCCGCCCGTGCGGGGCGTCCGGCGCGACATGGCCCGGCTCGCCGCCCGCGGCCACGCCACCTTCGGCGGCTGCCTGGAGGAGGGTGCCCACGGCCGGACGGCCCGCATGATCCTTCGCTCGGGCCGGGGCGGCGACCACCGGGACTTCGCGGCCGTCGAATCCTGGGCGGACCGGGTCGCCGGTGAACTGACGCGGCCCTAGCGGTCGTTCACTCCGGTACGACGGCGACGGGGCACGGGGACTCCCGCACGACGGTGCGGACCACGTGCCCCCAGCCCGGCGCGGCGCTGCGGTGGCCCACCACGAGCAGCGCTCCGTGGGCGCGGTGGTGCAGCAGCGCCTCGGCCGGCGGGAACAGCAGCACGTCCTCCACGACGTCCACCTCCGGGTACCGGGCGCGCCACGGCCGCAGCACGTCGGCCAGCAGCTGCACCTCCTGGTCCTCCCAGGCCCCCCGGTCCTCCTCCGGTATCCCGAAGGGCAGGTCGGCGGCCTCGGCGGGCAGCGTCCAGGCGTGCACGGCGTGCAGCCGCAGGCCGTGCAGCCGGGCACATCCGAAGGCGAAACCGACGGCGGACCCCACCGGCCGGCGGGCGTCCACGCCGAGCAGGACCTGATCGTTCCTCCGGGTGGGGGAGAAGCCGTCGGGGACGAGGACGACGGGGCGGGGCACGGTCTCGGGCACCGGCCCTCCGGTGTCCGCGACGACCAGCCGCGCCCCGTCCGCGTCGGCCGCCCGCCCCGTGCACAGGGGCAGCCCGCGCAGCACGGCCGCACGCTCGGCCCAGTCCGCCGCCGCGCGTGCCGTGGTGGTCAGGAGCACTCGGTCCATGGCGGGTCCGCCTCTCCGGTCGGGGCAACGCACGTCCGCCGCACCAGCCTGCCGGGCCGCCGCCCGGTCCGCGCAGGGGCCGAACGGCTCCGCCGCACGGGGCGGCCGGCCCGCACGGGTCACGCCGGGTGCAGCGGCTGCGCCCCCGTGTTCATCAGATGCGCGGTGAACCAGTCGCGGGCCAGCGCGGCGGCCGTGGGCAGGGTGCCCGGCTCGGCGAAGAGGTGCCCGGCGCCGGGCACGACCGCGATGCGGTGCTCGCAGTGCATCCAGTCCGCGGCCAGCCGGTTGAGGCTGAGCACCCGGGTGTCCCTGCTGCCCACGACGAACAGCGTCGGCGCGCACACCCGGGCGAGCGCCGCGGGCGAGGCGAGGTCGGGACGCCCGCCCCGGGAGACGACGGCGCCGATCGTGGGGTCGTCCGCCGCCGCCTCCAGCGCCGCGCCCGCCCCGGTGCTCGCGCCGAAGTAGCCCACCGGCAGCTCGGTCTCGCCGCGCAGCCACGCCGCCGCGCACCCGAGCCGCCGGGCCAGCAGCACGATGTCGAACACGTTGTGCCGGTCGCGTTCCTCGTCCTCGGTGAGCAGGTCGAGCAGCAGGGTCGCGAACCCGGCGCGGTTGAGCACGGCGGCGACGTACCGGTTGCGCGGGCTGTGCCGGCCGCTGCCGCTGCCGTGCGCGAACGCCACCACGGCGCGCGCCCGCTCCGGCACCACGAACCGGGCCGCCAGGGTGACGCGGCCGGCCGGCACCTCGATCTCCCGGTTGGGCGGCGCGGGCGGGCGCACGGGCCGTGCGGCCCGGCCGAGCAGCGCCGTGACCTCGTCGTCGGTGGTCTGCGCGAAGTCGTGGTACCAGGCGCCGACCGAGCCGAAGGCGCGCGCCGGCTCCAGGCACACGACCTCGTCGGCCGGCCCCTCCAGCTGGGCGAGGGTCCGCTCGGGCCCGACCGGCACGGCCAGGACGATCCGGGCCGCGCCCCGGTCCCGCACCACCCGGCAGGCCGCCGCGGCGGTGGCGCCGGTGGCCAGGCCGTCGTCCACGAGCACGGCCGTCCGCCCCGCGAGGGGGACGGGGGCGCGGCCCGCGCGATAGCGGTCCAGGCGCCGCTCCAGTTCGGCGCGCTCGGACCGCTCGACCGCGGTCAGGTCGTCCGGGCCGAGCCCGGTGTCCCTGATCACGTCGTCGTTGAGCACCCGGACGCCGTGCTCGCCGATCGCGCCGAAGCCCAGCTCGGGCTGCCAGGGCACGCCCAGCTTGCGCACGACCAGCACGTCCAGCGGCGCGTCGAGCGCCCGCGCCACCTCATAGGCCACCGGGATCCCGCCGCGCGGCAGGCCAAGCACCACCACGTCGCCGCCCCGCAGCCGCTCCAGTCGCCGGGCCAGACGGCGCCCGGCGTCCGTACGGTCGTCGAACCGCATCCCGCACCTCCTCGGACCGCCCCTTCCATTGCAACGCGCCGACCCCAACTCGGCACCGCCGAATCCAGCCGGTTCCCTCCGGGGGTGGGACGGGGGCGGGGTGGTTCCCGCCGGGGCGAAGTGGGCCGATGGGTTGGTTTCCGGCGGGGGTGGGGTGGACGGACGGGGTGGTTTCCGGTGGGGGCGGGGACGGACAGGGCGGCTCCCGCTGGGGGGCGGGCCTGCGGAGCGATTCCTGCTGGGGGTGGGGCGGGCGGCCAGGGGCCGTTCTCGCCGGGGGTGGAGTGGACGGGGGGCGGTTCCCGGCGGGGGGAGTGGACGGGCCGGGGGCTCCCGCTGGTGGTGGGGTGGGTTGGCGGGGCGATTCCTGCTGGGGGTGGAGTGGACGGGCGGGGCGGTTCCTGCTGGGGGTGGAGTGGACGGGCGGGGCGGTTCCCGGCGGGGGAGTGGACGGGCCGGGGGGCTCCCGCTGGTGGTGGGGTGGGTTGGCGGGGCGATTCCTGCCGGGGGCGGGGCGGACGGGCGGGGCGGTTCCCGCCGCAGGCGAAGTGGACCGGCGGGGCGGTTTCGGCTGGGGGCGGAGTGGACGGGCGGGGTGGTTTCCGCTGGGGCGGAGCGGACCGACGAGGTAGTTCCCGCTGGTGGTGGGGCGGATGGACAGGTGGGTTCCCGGCGGGGGCGGGTGGGTCGGCGGCGGGACTTCCGTCGCGGGTGGAGTCGGCCGGCAGGGGACCGTGGCAGTTCGTCCGGGGCTCGTGTCGGCCTGCCCCCCCGGCGGCCCTGCCGGCTTACCCGGGGCCGTGTCAGCCTGTCCGGTGGTTCCAGTGCGGGTCCACCAGGGCCCACTCGTGGTCCCATGCCGTGAGGCGGTGTCGGTCGAGTCGCCACAGGGCCGTCGCTCCGGCGCCCAGGGCCAGGCCCGCGAAGGCGCAGGCGGCGGCCGCGCCGAGGGTGGCCGCCTCCACGGCCGCCTCCCGGCCGGTGGTCGGCGGGGGCGTGAGGCGGCCCCGGCCGTCCTGCCAGGTGTCGACCCGGTCGCCGGCCCGCAGGCCGGTGCCGACCGCCGTCAGGCCGCTGCGGGGCGTGCCGTCGGGCCCGGTCCACCGGACGGTCGCCCGTACCTTGCCGGCCGCGCCCCACACCGGGGTGCCGGTGGCGTCCGTGACGAGCACCGCCCGCACGGGTCGCCGTTCGGCGCGCTGTTCGGCGAGGACACCGGCGGCGGCCGACGCCGTCACCGCTCCCGCGAGCGCGCCGCCCACCACGACGACCGCCCACACCACCAGTACGAGCCACGCCTCGATCACGTCGTCGCGCCGCCGCAGCGGATTGCTCCGCCACCGCCACAGCAGGTCCCTCGTGTTCCCGCGGGAGCGCATCCGCGCACCTCCTCGTCGTGGTCCGTCCGTACCAGGGTGGCGTCGGCGCACGGCCGGGGGCAGGGGCCCACAGGCCGCCACCGAGGGGCCGCCCGGCACCCACGCTCCGCCCGCCCGGGGGCCGTTCGGCCGTTCCGCGGCGGACCGCGACAGGAGAGGGCCGGACCGGGGCGGGTGGGACCGGGTCAGAGGGGTGGGAGCGGGGGCGTTGCCGAAAGGGGGCCCGCGGGCACGGTCGGGCACAGTTCGAAGACGTTCGCCAGGCCCGCTGCCCGCAGCACCCGGCGGAACATGCCGCTGTCGGTCACCAGGCGCAGTCGGCCGCCGCGCTCCAGCACCCGGTTGCGCACCCGGCACAGCACCCCGAGACCGGCGCAGTCGATGAACTCCACCGGCCGCAGATCGAGTACCAGGTCGGGCCGGGGGCCGGCGGTCAGCGCGTCGAGCCGGGCCGCGAGCGGGGTCGCCGTCAGCAGGTCGATCTCGCCGCGCAGGGTCACGACGGTCGTCCCGTCGACGGTGCGCCCCGTCGTCGGACGCGTGGCCGGCCTCGTGTGCGTGTCGGTCATACGACGAGGAAAACCGCGCGGACGGGCCGTGCGGAAGGGCCGGTCGGTCCAAGTTTCGGCACGGGCCGGCGCAGCGGCGCCGCCCGGAAGGCCCCGCACGGGCGTTCCAGGGGGCCGACCGGCCCATGCGGAACCCGCCACCACGGAACAAGCTGGACTCACAGGGCGAAACACCCCATCCGAACCGGCACACCATCCGAACCAGCGGCACACCGTCCGAACCAGGAGCACGACGAGAAGGCGAGGAACACCATGAAGGGCTTGGTCTTCCACGGGCCCGGGCAGTCCGCCTGGGAGGACGTCCCGGACCCCGCGCTCAAGGAACCCACCGACGCCGTCGTCAGGGTCGACACCGTCACCATCTGCGGCACCGACCTGCACATCCTCAAGGGTGACGTGCCCGAGGTACGGCCCGGCACGGTGCTCGGCCACGAGGCCGTGGGAGAGGTCGTAGAGGTCGGCAGCGAGGTGCGCACCGTACGCCCCGGCGACCGGGTCCTCGTCTCCTGCATCACCGCCTGCGGCCGCTGCCGCTACTGCCGCGAGGCCGCCTACGGCCAGTGCCGCGGCGGCGGTGGCTGGATCCTCGGCCACCTGATCGACGGCACCCAGGCCGAGTACGTCCGCGTCCCGTACGCCGACCTCTCCGTGCACCCCCTGCCCGGCACCCTCGCCGCACAGGACGCCGTGTTGCTCGCGGACATCTTCCCGACCTCCTACGAGGTGGGCGTGCTCAACGGCCGGGTGCGCCCCGGCGACACCGTCGCCGTCGTCGGCGCCGGCCCCGTCGGCCTCGCCGCGATCGCCACGGCACGTCTGTTCGCGCCCGAGCGGATCATCGCGATCGACCTCGCCCCCTCCCGCCTCGAGGCGGCCCGCCGGTTCGGCGCCGACGCCGTCGCCGACGCCCGCGAGGCGCCCCGCCAACTGGTCGACGACCTCACCGACGGCCTCGGCGCGGACGTCGCCATCGAGGCCGTGGGGGTGCCCGAGACCTTCGAGCTGTGCACCCGGCTGGTCCGCCCCGGCGGCCACGTCGCCAACGTCGGCGTCCACGGCAGGCCCGCGACCCTGCACCTCGAAGACCTGTGGATCAGGAACCTCACCATCACGACCGGCCTGGTCGACACCCGCACCACGCCCACGCTGCTGCGCATGGCGGCCGCGGGCAGGCTGCCGACCGGGCGGATGGTCACGCACACCTTCCCGCTGGGGAGCATGGAGGAGGCGTACGACGTCTTCTCCCGGGCCGCCGAGACCGGCGCGCTCAAGGTGGTCCTCGGCGAGGAGCGCCACGACGTGCTCGCACGGACCGGCTGACGCGGGACGCGTGCGGGCGAGACCGACCGACGAAGGAGGTGACGGCCGTGGCCGAGCCGACACGGGCCAACGCGGTCGCCGGGGCGCCACTGGGCGACCTGGGCCGGCGCCTGGCCACCCGGCGCGCACAGCTCGGTCTGACCGTGCCGGAGACGGCCGCGCGGGCCGGCATGGCGGCCAGCTATCTGCGCTATCTGGAGGAGCATCCCGGCGCGGCGCCCGGCACCGGCCCGCTGATGCGGCTGGCCGAGGTCCTGGAGACCAGCCTGACGGAGCTGACCGGCGGCACGACCGATCTGCCGCCGGGCCCCGGGCGGGCCGGGCACGACCCCGAGTTCACGGAGCTCGGCCCCGCCGAGTGCCGCTCCCTGCTGTCCACCCACGGGGTGGGCCGGCTCGCGGTGCCCACGGACTCGGGGCCGGTGATCGTGCCGGTCAACTACGACGTCGTGGACGGCGCGATCGTCTTCCGGACCGCCCCGGGCGCCACGCCCGCGCTCGCGGAGGGCGCGCCCGTCGCCTTCGAGGCGGACCGGATCGACGACGCGTTCAGCCGCGGCTGGAGCGTGCTGGTGCGGGGGCCCGCCCGCACCGTCACCGATCCCGACGAGGCGGACCGGCTCGCCGAGCGGGCGTACAGCACCCCGTGGGCCGGCGGTGGCCGCACGCTCTGGGTGCGCGTCGAGCCGAGGTCCGTCACCGGACGCCGGATCACGGTCTGACACACGGTCACGGCCGCAGTCGGGCCCTTCGCCCGTGCGGCCGGGACCGATGGCCCCTCGCCGCCCGCCCGGGCCCGCCGGAGGATGAACGGACGTACTTCCGCTGTGGACCAGGTGAGAGACGAGACGGCTGATGTATCCCAACGACGGATTCCGCGAACTCGACCGGCAGGAGTGTCTGCGGCTGCTGGCGAAGGCGGCCGTCGGCCGCATCGTCCACACGCGTCAGGCCCTGCCCGCCGTCCTCCCGGTCACCTTCGCCCTGGACGACGACGGCACGGTCCTGCTGCGGACCTCCGCCGCCTCGGAGCTGGTGCGGGCCATCGACGGGTCGGTGGTCGCGTTCGAGGCCGACCAGGTCGACGTGGTCCGCCAGTCCGGCTGGAGCGTGGTGGTCACGGGGGCGGCGGCGGTGGTCACCGACGCCGCCGAACACGCCCGCCTGGTGCGCACCGGCCCGCGCTCCTGGGTCCCCGCGCCCCAGGAGGTCTTCGTCCGCATCGCCCCGGAACTGGTCACCGGCCGCGAACTGGCCACCGACCGCGCCCCCCGCACCACGGCCACCGACCTCCCCTCCTGAACGACGTCCCCTCCGGGGCGAAGGCACCGCCTCCCGAAGGGCGGGCACCGCCTCTCGGCCGCGTGCCGTGCCCCGCGGAACCCGGGCCTCGCCCCCGAAGGACGGCGGGCTCCGCCTCCGGGGGTTCGGGCTCTCCTCCGGGGGCTCCGGAGCGCGGGCCCCGTCCCCCCGGCGCCGCCTCCGGCGCGCGGGTCCGCCCGGTCGGGCCGGGCCCGGCCTCCCGAGGCGCGGCCCCTGTCTCCCCTCCGATGCGCGGGGCTCGTTCGGGACGGTGCGGCGGGGATGCCGAACGGACGTGTCAGGAGGGGCCGTTCGGCACGGGGACGGGTTCGCACGGCTCCTGCCCGGGGGCCCGGCGGGCGGTCAGCATCGTCCCCGTGGATCACCGGGACAGAAGGGAGGCCGGGTCATGACCGACCGTCGGGTGGCCGTCGGAGTGGACGGTTCGCCGATCTCCGTGCGCGCCCTGGACTGGGCCGCGCAGGAGGCCGTACGACGGGAGGCCCGGCTGAGCGTGGTGTACGCCGTTCCCGACCGCGACGAGGCCGTTCCGGTCCTCGGCGCCGCCCTCTCCCGGGCGCGCGCCCGGCACCCGGGGCTCGCACTGGAGGCGGTGGCCGTGGAGAGCGGTGCCGTACGGGCCCTGGTGCGGGCCGGCGAGTCGGCCGCCCTGACCGTCGTGGGCACCCGGGGCTTCGGCGGACTCGCGGGACGGCTGCTCGGCTCGGTCAGCCTCGGCCTCGCCGCCCGCGCCCGGGGCCCGCTCGCGATCGTCCGCGGCGACGGCCCGCCGCCCGGCCGGTCCGGCGCGCTCTCGGCGCCGCCCGGCCCCGTCCTGCTCGGCCTGACCGCCGCCACGGCGACGGTGACCTGCGCCTACGCCTTCCAGGACGCCGAGCGGCGCGGCACCGCCCTGCGCGTCCTGCACGCCGTCGACCCCGGCACGGAGCGGACCCGAGCGGACGGGACGCGCGCGGACGCGCCGACGCGCTCCGCGCTGGACCGCATCCGGGACCTGTACCCCGCGGTCGACCTGGAGGGCGGCACGGTCCCCGGCACCCCGGCGCGCGCGCTGCTCGACGCGAGCCGGGCGGCGGCCGTCGTGGTCGTCGGCGCCCACCACCGGCCGGACGGCCCGCGCCGGTGCCCGGGTCCCGTCGTCCGCGCCCTGCTGCGCCGCGCGCACTGCCCGGTCGTCGTGGTGCCCTCCGCGTGACGCGCGGCCCGTCGGCGTCAGTCCCCGCCCGGCCGGTCCCCGACCGCGGCCAGCCGGACCCCGGTGACCAGGTCGGGGTGGATGCGCACGGCGTACTCCATGCTGTGCTCGTGCACCCACGGATGCACCAGCCGCTGGATACGGGTCAGCTCCTCGGGATCGGTCACCAGACGGGCGTACCCCGTCACGACCACGCTCCAGCCGAGGTGCGTCTCCGGGTCGATGGCGTCGGCCTCGTAGGCCACCACCACCCCCGTGCCGTCGCCCTGCCGGGCGTGGGAGGTCAGCGCCGCGCCCTCGTGGGTGCGGATGACGATGTCGCCCTCGTCCAGGACGTGGTTGACCGGGCGGATGGTGGGCAGGGCGTGCCGGGTGAAGACGATCCTCCCCAGCGACACGCTGCCGAGCAGCCGCAGCGCCTCGACACGGTCGAGGTCGATGCTGCGGGGCGGGGCGTCGTTGCGGGTCATGGCGGGTATCCGTACGGGTCCGTGGCGCGCTCTTCTCTGTGGTCCGGAAACGTCGGTTCGTGTCCGGAAGCGGCCGAGACGGCCACAGTCTGATCATTCGACCGTGCCCGGAGCCCGCACGCTAGGGCCGTTCGGCCCTGGAGCCCCGTCCGGACGGGTCCTCCGGCGCGGCCCGCCCATGGACGGAGCGACACCGCGGGGGATCGGTGCCGCTCCTACGACCCAGTGTCCACCTCCGCCCCCGTCCCCTCCAGTGCCGAACGGACCCGTCAGCGTGCCGGACGGACCAGGGACTCAGGTCCTGGGCCCGGTGGCGTCCCGCCACGGCGGGAGCGAGGACGGGCGGCGCGGGGCGGTGGTGTGGTGGGCCACCCGCTCGGCCTGGGCGCGCAGCCGGTCCGCGAGCCGGTCGGCCAGCTCCCGCGCCGTGGCCTCCGTGGCGTGCACCAGGACCGCGGTCTTCCCGACCCGGATCTCCGCGCCCCCCGACCACGGCGCCCCGGCGTGGTGCGCCGCCGCCCGCGCGATCCGCACCTCGCCGCTGACCGCCGGCAACCCGGGCCGCGCGAAGGCCGCCTCGACCTTGGCACGGACGTACGCGAGGTCCTCCGCGCACACGTCCCCGACGGCCCGCACCCGAACGGCGCCGCCGGACGACTCGTCAACTGTCATGTGGTGAACTCCTTGTGACGGTCCGTCAGTCATGAGAGGCAGAAGGGTACGTCCTCACGCTCACCGCGTGTCGGAGGTCCCCCCCGCGCGGCAGTGCCGCCCGCCCCGCCTCCAGCCGGGCGACCGGGACACGGAAGGGCGAGCAGGACACGTAGTCGAGCCCCGCGTCGTGGAAGAAGCGGACCGACTCCGGGTCGCCGCCGTGCTCGCCGCAGACGCCGATCGTCAGGCCGGGCCGGGCCGCCCGCCCCTCCTCGACGGCGATCCGCACCAGCCGCCCGACGCCGTCCCGGTCGATCGTCTCGAACGGCGACACCGAGAACACGCCCTGGTCGAGATACGCGGAGAAGAACTCGGCCTCCACGTCGTCGCGGGAGAAACCCCACGTCGTCTGCGTCAGGTCGTTCGTGCCGAACGAGAAGAACTCCGCCTCCCCGGCGATCCGCCCCGCGGTCAGCGCGGCCCGCGGCAGCTCGATCATCGTGCCGACCGGGCAGCGCACGGGCACCCCGGTCTCCGCGGACACCTCGGCCAGCACCCGCTCGACCTCCTCCCGCTCGATGCGCAGCTCCTCCACGGCACCGACCAGCGGCACCATGATCTCGGCCCGGGGCGTCCCCCCGGCCCGGACGCGCTCCACGACCGCCTCGGCGACCGCCCGCACCTGCATCGCCACCAGCCCCGGCACCACCAGCCCGAGCCGCACGCCCCGCAGCCCGAGCATCGGGTTCTCCTCGTGCATCCGCCCGACCGCGTCCAGCAGTTCGACGTCGCGCTGCTCGGGCCGTCGCCCCGCGGCCTCCGCGGAGGCGACCCGGACGGCCAGCGCGGTACGGTCCGGCAGGAACTCGTGCAGCGGCGGATCCAGCAGCCGGATCGTCACCGGCAGGCCGTCCATCGCCGCCAGGATGCCCGTGAAGTCCCGCCGCTGGAGCGGCAGCAGGGCCGCCAGCGCCCGGTCGCGCTCCCCGTCCGTCCGGGCCAGGATCATCGCCTCGACCAGCCGGCGCCGCTCCCCGAGGAACATGTGCTCGGTCCGGCACAGCCCGATGCCCTGCGCGCCGAACCGCCGCGCACGGGCCGCGTCCTCGGGCGTGTCGGCGTTGGCCCGCACCTCCAGCCGGCGCACCTCGTCCGCCTGGTGCAGCGAACGGGCCACCGCGCTCACGATCCCGTCCGACTGCTCCCCGGTCTCCAGGTGCCGCATGACCGCCGACGCCACCAGCGGCACCGCGCCCGGGTACACCGCGCCCGCCGACCCGTCCACGGAGACCACCGTGCCCTCCTCGACGACCGTGCCGCCGCGCGCGGTGAAGCGCCGGGCACCGGTGTCGACGGCCAGCTCCTCCGCGCCGCACACACAGACCTTGCCCATGCCGCGGGCGACCACGGCCGCGTGACTGGTCTTGCCGCCCCGGCTGGTCAGCACGGCCCGCGCGGCGACCATGCCCGGCAGGTCGTCCGGGGTCGTCTCCTGCCGCACCAGGACCACGTCCGTGCCGGCCGCGGCCCGCCGCACGGCCTCGGCCGGGTCGAAGACCACCGCGCCGACGGCGGCGCCCGGCGAGGCCGGCACGCCCCGGGCCAGCGGCTCACCGGTCGCCGCAGTGTCGAAGCGCGGGAACATCAGCCGCGCGAGCCCTTCGCCGCCCACCCGGGCCAGCCCCTCCTCCGGCGCGATCAGCCCCTCCTCGACCAGCTCGGCGGCGATCGCGAACGCCGCCTCGGCGGTCCGCTTGCCGACCCTGGTCTGGAGCATCCACAGCGTGCCCCGCTCGATGGTGAACTCGATGTCGCACAGGTCCCGGTAGTGCCGCTCCAGGGTGTGCGCGTGGTCGCGCAGCGCCCGGTACGAGGGCGGGTCGAGCCGGGCCAGCTCGGCGAGCGGCACGGTGTTGCGGACACCGGCGACGACGTCCTCGCCCTGCGCGTTCGCCAGGTAGTCGCCGTACAGACCGGGCCGCCCGGTCGCCGGGTCGCGGGTGAAGGCGACCCCGCTGCCGGAGTCCGGGCCCAGGTTGCCGAACACCATGCGCTGCACGGTGACGGCGGTGCCGAGGTCGTCCGGGATGCGCTCACGGCGCCGGTAGAGCCGGGCCCGCTCGCCGTTCCAGGAGCGGAACACGGCGAGGACCGCGAGCCGCAGCTGCTCGGCGGGGGACTGCGGGAACTCGCGGCCGGTCTCCTCCCGGATCACGCGCTTGTACGTCTCCACCAGTGCGCGCAGGTCGGCCGCCGCCAGATCGACGTCGTCCCGGACGTCCCGCTCCGCCTTCAGCAGGGACAGCGCCTCCTCGAAGCGGGCGGCGTCGACCCCGAGAACCGTGCTGCCGAACATCTGGACGAGACGGCGGTAGGAGTCCCAGGCGAAGCGCTCGTTCCCGGACACCTCGGCGAGCGCGCGCACGGACCCGTCGTGGAGCCCGACGTCCAGGACCGTCTCCATCATCCCCGGCATGGAGAACCGGGCGCCGGAGCGCACGGACAGCAGCAGCGGATCGCCGTCCCCGCCCAGCCGCCGCCCCGCGGCGGTCTCCAGCGCCGACAGGTGCCGGGACACCTCGTCCGTCATCCCGTCCGGTTCCGCGCCGGTCGCCAGGAAGGCCCGGCACGCCTCGGTGGTGACGGTGAACCCCGGCGGCACCGGCAGCCCCAGCCGGGCCATCTCGGCGAGGTTCGCACCCTTGCCGCCCAGCAGGTCCGCCATCTCCCGGCCGCCGTCCGCGAAGTCGTACACCCAACGACCCATCACGCCGCCCTCCTCGGTACGGACTTCCGGTACGCCACCAGCGTCCCCCCGGGGCCCGCCGCCCGCGCAGATGCCGTACGACCCCGGCACCCGGCCGCCCGGCCCCCGCGCACCCTCCCCACACCCAGAATCGGCCCCTCCGGGCGCCCCCGCCCGGCGAGCGCCCGGTACCGTGCCGCACCCCGGTTCCGACCCCGTCGTACCGGTGGGTCCGCCCGATCCGGTACCGTCCGTTCGCGCCTCCCACTACCGTGACAGGTGGGCGGCGCGGTCGGCGTCCGCGCGTTGGTTGAGGGGACCTGGAGGAACGCACGTGGGAAGCCCTGAGGAGGCCCGCGTTCGGCTGCCCCAGCTGAGGCTGGACGACCTGCTGGAGGAGTTGCAGGCCCGGCTGGACGCGGCTCGCGGCACCCGTGACCGGGTGCACAGCCTGCTGGAGGCCGTCCTGTCCGTCGGGCGGGAGCTGGACCTGGAGCAGGCACTGCGCAGCATCGTGGAGGCCGCCGCGGTCCTCGTCGACGCGGAGTACGCGGCGCTCGGTGTCATCGGCCCCGACGGCAAACGCCTGTCGGCCTTCCACACCGTCGGCGTCCCCGAGGAGGAGATCCGGAAGATCGGCCCCTTCCCCGAGGGCCACGGCATCCTCGGCGAGCTGATCCGGCACCCCGAACCGCTGCGCCTCGCCAAGATTTCCGACCATCCGTCGTCGTACGGCTTCCCGCCCCACCATCCGCCGATGAACACCTTCCTCGGTGTGCCCATCCGCGTGCGCGACCAGGTCTTCGGCAACCTCTACCTCACCGAGAAGCGCGGCGGCGCCCAGTTCGACGAGGAGGACGTCTCCGTCACCCTCACCCTCGCCGTCGCCGCCGGTGTCGCCATCGACAACGCCCGTCTCTACGCCGAGTCCCGCACCCGCGAGCGCTGGCTGCGCGCCAACGCCGAGATCACCCACAGTCTGATGTCCGGCGCCGGCCGCGCCGAGGTGCTCGGCCTGATCGCCGAGAGCGCCCGGGAGATCACCGGCGCCGCCCTCACCGTCGTCGCCATGCCCATGGAGGACACCGGCTCCCTCTCCGTCGAACTCGCCCTCGGCGAGCAGGCCGAGAGCCTGCGCGGCCTGGTGCTGCCCGTCGACGGCAGCCTGATCGGCGAGGCGTTCTCCGGCGGCGCCGCGGTCACCAGCACCGACGTCACCCGCGACGAGCGCTTCCCCGACGTGCCGGCCCGCTTCACCGGACTCGGCCCCGGCGTGGCCGTGCCCATCGGCACCGGCGAGGGCGGCGTGCGCGGTGTGGTGCTCCTCGTGCGCGAGGCGGGCCGGATGGCGTTCACCGACAAGGAGACCGAACCCCTCCAGGTCTTCTCCGCGCAGGCCGCCATCGCCATGGAGCTCGCCGAGCGGCGCAGCGACGCCGAGGAGATCGCGGTGCTCAAGGACCGCGACCGCATCGCCCGCGACCTGCACGACCTCGCGATCCAGCGGCTGTTCGCCACCGGGATGACCCTCCAGAGCGCCGGCCGCTTCATCGAGCACGCGGAGGCGTCCGAGCGGGTCCTGCGCGCCGTGGACGACCTCGACGAGACCATCAAGATCATCAGGTCGACCATCTTCGGCCTGCGGGCCCGTGAGGGCGGCGCCGGCAGCGGACTGCGCGCCCGTGTCGTGCGCGTGGCGGGGGAGGCGGCCTCCGTGCTCGGATTCGCCCCCAGCGTCCGCATGGAGGGCCTGCTCGACACCGACGTGCCCCGCGAGATCGGCGACAACGTGGTGGCGGTGCTCTCCGAGGCGCTGACCAACGTCGCCCGGCACGCCCGCGCCAAGCGCGCGGACGTCGTCCTGACCACGGACGGCCGGGAACTGCGCCTGTCGGTCACCGACGACGGCGTGGGCATCCCGGCCGAGGGCCGCCGCAGCGGCCTGCGCAACATGGCCGAGCGCGCCCAGCAGCTCGGCGGCGACCTGGAGCGCGGCACCCCCGACGGCGGCGGCACCGCACTGCTGTGGCGGGTCCCGGTCCGCCCCCGGGCCGACGACACCACGGACCCGGAGGCGTAGCGCCCCGGGCACCGTGCCCCGCCCGAGCACGTCCGCCACGGGGGCGGCCCTCCGCCCCGCCACCCGGGGACGCCTCCGGGCGGGAGCCCGGACAGCCGCGGCCCGGCCCGGTCGGGCGCGGATCGCCGGACTGCCCCGCGACCCCGCTGCTTCCGGCCCGGTTCGGGCACGGGGCAGCGTACGGCGGAGCCTCCAGCGCCGCACGGCGGACCGCCGGGGCCGTTCGGCCCATGCGATCAGCGCGTTCCTGACCGACGCTGGAGATGTCGTACACGGACATCCGAGCGCGCCTGGAGGTCGCCATGGAGGGCACGCGCCACGTCGTGAGCGATGTGATGACCCGCACCGTCGTCGCCCTGGGCGCCGGGGCCTCCTTCAAGGACATCGTGCGCACCATGCGCGAGTGGAGCGTCAGCGCCCTGCCGGTGCTCGACGGCGCGGAACGGGTCGTCGGCATCGTCTCCGAGGCCGATCTGCTGCCCAAGGAGGAGTTCCGCGACGGCGACCCCGACCGGTACACCCAACTGCGCCGGCTCGCCGACCTCGCCAAGGCCGGCGCGGTCACCGCCGAGGAGCTGATGACCGCGCCCGCCGTGACGGTGACCGCGGACGCCACCCTCGCCCAGGCCGCCCGCCTCATGGCCGTCCACCGGGTCAAACGGCTGCCGGTGGTCGACGGCGACGGAGTGCTCAAGGGCGTCGTCAGCCGCTCCGACCTGCTCAAGGTGTTCCTGCGGGAGGACGCGGAGATCGCCGAGGAGGTGCGGCGCGAGGTCGTGGCACGGCTGTTCACCGCGCCGGACGAACGCGTCGAGGCCGTGGTGCGCGACGGTGTGGTGACCCTGACCGGCCGCGTCCGCGACACCGCGCTCGGGCCCGTCGCCGTACGGCTGGCGCGGACCGTCGAGGGCGTGGTCGACGTGGAGCTGGCGCTCGGCGGACCACCGCGCCGCCCCGACCTCGACCCCGACCTGCCGGACGACGAAGGAGCCCGGTCCGCCTGAACGCCCGGCGGCCGGGCAGGCCAGGGAAGGAGGCGTCCGTCATGGCGAGAGCACGTCGTACGAACAACCGCCGGTACCGGTTCTGGCGATGGCGGCGCAACCCGCTGCGGCGGCGCTGCGACATCGTCGAGGGCTGGCTGCTCGTGATCACGTGGACCCTGACCGTGCTCGCCGGGGTGCTCGTGGGCACGGCGGCGGCCGGCACCGTGGACCGCGCGCTGGAGACCCGCCGCGCCCAGGTGCACGAGGTGTCGGCCGTCCTCACCGGGGACGCGTCCCGCACGGCGTCCGGCCCGACCGGCTACGACGACGGCCGGGTCTGGGCGAGCGTCCGCTGGACCGCCCCGGACGGCACGGTCCGCACGGGCCAGGCGAAGGTGTCTCCCGGCACCGCCGAGGGCACCCGGGTCACGGTGTGGACCAACAACGCCCACCGCATCGTCACCCCGCCCCTCACCCCGCGGGAGTCCGCGCTCCAGGCCGCCCTGACCGGGGCGTTCGTGGCGCCCGCCGCCGCGGCCGCCGTCTGGGCGGCCGGCCGTCTGGTCCGCGGCCGGCTCATCCGGCGCTGCCTCGCCGAGTGGGACGAGGAGTGGAAGCGTGTCGGCCCCCAGTGGCGCAACCTCAGCGGCGGCCGGGGCTGACCCGGCGGTCCCGCGCGGCACACGGCGGAGCGTGCCGCCGCGCGGGACCGTCCGCCCGCGAGGGGCCCCTTTGCCGGGGAGGGCCGGTCGTCCCCGTGCCGGGGCCGGACCGGCCCTCGTGACGGGACCGGCACGGTGCCACGCTGGAGGGGGAACCACCGAACAGCCCGACGAAAGGCGGTGGGAGCGATGACACTCCCCCTGGTCGTGGGCGTCGACGGATCGGACGCGAGCCTGCGGGCGGTCGACTGGGCGGTGGACGAGGCCGCCCGCCACGGACTGCCCCTGCGGCTGGTGCACGCCTCCCTGTGGGAACGCTACGAGACCGGCGTCCCCACGGACAGCCTCGACCGCCCCTCCGAACGCGTCATGGCCGAGCACGTCGTGGCCTCCGCGGCCGAACGCGCCCACAGACGCGAACCCGCCGTACCGGTGTCCACCGGCATCGTCCCCGAGGAGGCCGCCGACGCCCTCCTGCGCGAGGGCGACGAGGCCACCGCCGTGGTGACCGGCTCGCGCGGCCGCGGCGGACTCAAGGAACTCCTCCTCGGCTCGGTCGGACTGGCGGTCGCCGCCCGCGCCCGCTGCCCCGTGATCGTGGTCCGCGGCGATCCGCAGGCCCTCGCCGGCTCCCACGAACGGGTCCTGCTCGGCGCCGGCGACCCGGACACCTGCCGGGAGGCCGTACGGTTCGCCTTCCGCGAGGCCGCCGCCCGCAAGAGCGTCCTCGACGCCGTGCGCGCCTGGCGCCACCCCGCCCACGAGGGCGCCGCCGAACCCGCCGTCCGCCCCGAGGAACGCGCCTCCGCCGAACTCGACACCCTGCTGCGGGAGGCCATGGCCGACCACCCGGGCGTCCGGGTGCGCCGCACCACGGTCGAGGGCACGCCCCGCCGGGTCCTGCTGCGCCGCTCGGCCGCCGCGGACCTCGTGGTCGTCGGCGCCCGCCGCCGCGACGGCCGCTTCGGACTCCAGCTCGGCCGGATCGCCCACACCCTGCTCCACCACGCCGACTGCCCCGTGGCCGTCGTCCCCGAACCGGTCTGACCCCGTCCCGCGCGGGCCGACACGGTGAGATCACCACGTCCCCCGGCGTGGACCGCGCCGCCCGGCCCGCGCACCGGGTCACACTGCTGCGACACGGCGCCGAGACCGAAGGGGGACCGCCACCGTGACGGGCTGGACCTGGGAGTACGACGGCTACGACCCGGCACGGGAACGCCTCAGGGAGTCGCTGTGCACCCTGGGCAACGGCTACCTCGCCACCCGGGGCGCGCTCCCCGAGTGCGCCGCCGACGACGTCCACCACCCGGGCACCTACGCGGCCGGCTGCTACGACCGGCTCACCTCCGTGGTGGCCGGCCACCGGCTCGAGAACGAGGACATGGTCAACCTCACCAACTGGCTGCCCCTGCGCTTCCGGCTCGACGGCGAGGACTGGCTCACCCCCGACACCGCCACGGTCCTCGACCACCACCAGGTCCTGCACCTCGACTCCGGCCTCCTGGAACGCCGTACCCGCTACGGATTCGGCGCCGAACGCGTCCTGTTCGTGCGGCAGGTGCGGCTCGTGCACATGGCCGACCCCCATCTCGCCGCCCTGCGCACCGAGTTCACCGCCGAGGGCTTCGTGGGCGACCTGCTCGTCGAGGCCGCGCTCGACGCCGGCGTCACCAACTCCGGCGTGGCCCGCTACCGCGACCTCGACGGCCGCCACCTCACCGGGGTGCGCACCGGCAGCGCCGGAGCGGACACCGTCTGGCTGCACTGCCGCACCCGCACCTCCGACATCGGCGTCGGCACGGCCGCCCGGCTCACCGCCGACGCGCCCGTCGCCGACCCGCACGAGGAGAGCCGCGCCGTCCAGCACCTGCGCCTGACCCTCACCCCCGGCCGCACGGTCGCCGTCGACAAGACCGTCGCCGTGCACACCTCCCGCGACCCCGCGATCAGCGACCCGCTGCGCGCCGCCGTCGACCGGGCCCGCGGCGCGCCCGGCTTCGACGCGTTGTGCGAGAGCCACCGCACCGCCTGGGAACAGCTGTGGCGCCGCGCCGAACTGGACGTCCCCGGCGAGGCCGGCCACATCCTGCGGCTGCACCTCTTCCACGTCCTTCAGACCCTCTCCCCGCACACCGCGGACCTGGACGTCGGCGTCCCCGCGCGCGGACTGCACGGCGAGGCGTACCGCGGCCATGTCTTCTGGGACGAACTGTTCGTCCTGCCCTACCTCGACCTGCACTTCCCCGAGGTCTCCCGCGCCCTGCTGCGCTACCGGCACCGCCGGCTCGACCAGGCCCGCGCCGCCGCCCGCGCGCTCGGCAGACGCGGCGCCCGCTACCCCTGGCAGAGCGGCAGCGACGGACGCGAGGAGACACAGGCACTGCATCTCAACCCCCGTTCCGGGCACTGGCTGCCGGACCACTCACGGCTCCAGTGGCACGTCGGCTCGGCGGTCGCGTACAACGTGTGGCGCTACTGCGAGGCGAGCGGCGACACCGAGTTCCTGCACACCGAGGGCGCCGAGATCCTGCTGGAGGTCGCCCGCTTCTGGGCCGACTCCGCCACCTACGACGACCACCTCGGCCGCCACCGCCTGCGCGGCGTGGTCGGCCCCGACGAGTACCACGACGCCTACCCCGGCGCGAGCGGACCCGGCGTCGACGACAACGCCTACACCAACGTCACCGCCGCCTGGGTCCTCACCCGCGCCCTCGCCCTGCTGCGCCTCCTGCCCGAGCCGCGCCGCCGCGAACTCACCGAGAGCATCGGCCTGGACGCCGCGGAGCCCGACCGCTGGGAGGAGGTGTCCCGCACCCTCCACCTCCCCTTCCACGACGGTGTCATCAGCCAGTTCGACGGCTACGGCGCCCTCGCCGAACTCGACTGGGACGCCTACCGCGAGCGCTACGAGGACATCCGCCGTCTCGACCGGATCCTGGAGGCGGAGGGCGACACCGTCAACCGCTACCGGGCGTCCAAACAGGCCGACGTGCTCATGCTCGGCTACCTCTTCTCCCCGGCCGAACTGCGCGCCCTCTTCCACCGGCTGGGCCACCGGCTCGAC
Source organism: Streptomyces sp. NPDC026672 (assembly GCF_040638185.1). Taxonomy (NCBI): domain Bacteria; kingdom Bacillati; phylum Actinomycetota; class Actinomycetes; order Kitasatosporales; family Streptomycetaceae; genus Streptomyces; species Streptomyces sp. NPDC026672. Next base: position 163,561 of record NZ_JBEZXS010000008.1, on the reverse strand, counting down.
GAGGAGACCTGGCGGCGCACCGTCGACCACTACCTGCGCCGCACCAGCCACGGCTCCACGCTCAGCGGCCTCGTGCACGGCTGGGTCCTCGCCCGCGCCCGCCGCTCGGACGCCTGGACCTTCGTCCAGGAGGCCCTGCGGGGCGACATCGCCGACCTCCAGGGCGGCACCACGGGCGAGGGCATCCACCTCGGCGCCATGGGCGGCACCCTCGACCTCGTCCAGCGGGGCCTGACCGGCCTGGAGACCCGGGACGGCGCCCTGTGGCTCGACCCCGTGCCGCTGCCCGGACTCTCCTCGTACGGCTTCTCGTTCCACTACCGGGGCCACTGGGGCGTACGGGTTCGCCTGGAGCACGGGCTGCTGGCCGTGGCCGTGCCCGACTCCGATCTGCCGCCCGTCGACATCCGGCTGCCGGACCGCTCGGTGCGTGTGCCGCCGGGGGAGACCGTCCGCCTGGCGCTGCCCGGCTGACCCCCGGCGGCGCCGCGCGCCGGGCCGGTCGGCCCGCGCGCGGCCCCGGTGGCCCCTCGCCGGGCCCCGCCCGCCCCGCGACCGTGGTGGCGGAAGACCCGTACAGCACCGGAGGTACCGTCCCATGCAGCCGTTCGTCGTCGCCGGAGTCGACGGATCCGCCGAGAGCCTGGCCGCCGCCGCGTGGGCGGCGCGGGAGGCCGCCCGCAGGGAGCTGCCGCTGCGGCTCGTGCACGCCCGCGACGCCCCGGGCCCGCGCGACGGCGACCTCGCCGCCGCCGCGGCACGTCAGCGGGCCGGGGGCGTCCTGCGCCGCGCCGAGGAGCGCGTCCGTGCCGAAGGGCCCGGCGTCCGGCTCCTGGAGGAGCAGACCGACGGACCCGCCCCCGCCGTCCTGCTGGCCCGTGCCCGCGACGCCGAACTCCTCGTCCTCGGCTCACGCGGGCTGAGCGGTTTCACCGGGTTCCTCGTGGGCTCGGTCGCGCTCGCCGTGTCGGCACGGGCCGAGCGGCCCGTCGTCCTCGTCCGCGCGGGCGAGGACGCCGCCGACGAACGCCTCCCGGCCGAGGGCGGTGGCCCGGCCACGGACACCGGCCACCGGGACGTGGTGCTCGGCCTCGACCCCGGCCGGCCCCGCGACGAGGTCACGCGGTTCGCCTTCGAGGCGGCCCGTCTGCGCCGCGCCCGGCTGCGCGCCGTGCACACCCGGCGCGTGCCCGGCGACGTACCGGAGCGCCTGGACCTGCTGCGGTCCTCGCTGCGGCTCTGGCGGGAGAAGTACCCCGGGGTGGAGACCGTCGAGACCGTGGTCGAGGACCGGCCCGCCAACGTCCTGGTGCGCGCGGCGACCGGTGCGGGCCTCCTGGTCGTCGGGCATCGTGTCCCCGACCACCGGCGCGCCGCGCGTCTCGGCGCGGTCCCGCACGCCGCGATCCACCACGTGGGCTGCCCGGTGGCGGTGGTGCCGTACCGGTGAGGCGCCGCGCCGCCGGGCAGCGGGGTCACCGCCGCGGGGAAGGACCGGTCGTCCAGGCGAGGTCCTCGGTGGCCGCGTCGCGCAGCCTGAGCGCCAGCGCTTCCAGCGCCCGGCCCGCGGCCAGTTCGTCGCCGATCTCCGGGACCGCCGGGTCGGCGGGGCTGCGCCGGGCGGTGCCCAGCCCGCTGAGCGCCGTCGTGTCGTGCGTGGTGAGGACGGCACGCGCCCGCGTGTCGTCGCCCTCCTCCGTGATGAAGATCTGTACGGTCCACCGCTTGGCCCGCATCGTGATCACCTCCTGGACGAGTCCCCTCCGCCTTCCAGGCTGCGCCCCCTCCGTCCCCCGGTCCAGGGCCGTACGGCGCGCTCCCGGGACCTCTTCGGCCCCTGTGGGCAAGCGGTCGGCGGGCGCACGGTGGAGGTGCCCGGGCCGTGCCGTACGGCCGTCGGGCACGACCGGGAGGGGAGGACGCCATGAAGGGTCCCGTCGTGGTGGGAGTGGACGGCTCGGCGTCGGACCGCGGGGTGGTCGAGGCGGCGGCGCGCGAGGCCGACCGGCGCGATACGGCCCTCAGGCTGGTCCACGCGATGGGCTGGTCGGCGGGCGCCGCCGCCTGGGACCCGGCGGGCCGCGCGGTGCGCGAGCGGGTGAGCGCGATCCTCACCGAGGCGGAGCGCCGGGCCCGGCAGGTCGCCCCGCACCTGGACGTCGCGCAGGACGTCCTCATCGGCGACCCCGGGCCGGTGCTGGAGACGGAGTCGTCCGACGCGTCGCTGGCCGTCGTCGGCGGTCGCTGCCCCGAACACCCGCACAAGGGCTCGGTCGCCGGGCACCTGAGCACGCACGCGCGCTGCCCGGTCCTGGTGGTCCGCGGGCGGCCCGAGCCGGGCGGCACGGTCGTCCTGGCAGGAGACGGCTCACCGGGGATGCGGGAGGCGGCCGAGTTCGCCTTCGCCGAGGCGGCGGCCCGCGGCGCCGACCTGACGGCGCTGCACCCGCACGTCCTCGCCGGGATGCTCCACGACCTGCGCGCGGCCCACCCAGGCGTCACCGTGCACGACCACCCGGTCCCGGGACGGTTCGGGCGCACGGTCACCGTGGCCAGCGCGCACGCCCAGCTCGTCGTCCTCGCGGCGCGCGGCCGGCGGCGCATGGCGTGGGAGGCGCTGCGCCGCTCCCTGCTGCGGGACGCGGGCTGCCCGGTGGCCGTCGTCCCCGCGCCCGGCCGGTAGACGCCGCCCACAGTCGGTGACGCGGCCTACAGGGGCCGTACCGTCAGGATCTGCTGGGCCGTGCCCACGGGACCGTGCACGTCGTGCAGGACCGTGCTGGTGAGTCCCTGACCGGTCGGCCCGAAGGCGACCGTGGTGTCGAGACCCGTCCAGCGGCCCCCGGGCGTGCGGTGCAGATGGACGGTGAGGTCGACGTTGGGGAACATCCACGCCTCGGGCGACTCGCGCACCGCGATGCCGTTGGCCGTGTCGACGAGCGCGAGGAACGACGCGAGCGGGCCCACCGTCTCGCCCGCCACCAGGTCGAGGGGCGTCGCCACCCAGGCGGTCGTACGGCCCGGACGCGGCGGCGCGACGGGGCGGACGTCGAGGGACGCGATGTAGCCGCCGGGCCACAGCTCGGACATCCGCCACGGCGCGAGGGAGCCGGGGGAGGGCAGCGGGTCGCCGGCGCCGCCCGCGACGGCCGAGGTGTCGGCGGCGGCCAGGAACCAGGCGCGGGCGCGCACCACCGGCCGGTCCGCCACCAGCACGACGGCTTCGAGGAGTTCGATCGTGCGGCCGGGCCGGACCGTCTCCACCCGGATCTCGCACTCGTCGAGCGCGAGCCGCCCCAGGATGTCGTAGCCGATCCGGGCCAGGACGAGTCCGTCGTCCCGGCGCTGCGCGCGCGACCGGTCGAGGACGTGCGCGACGAGACCGCCGAGCGGGCTGAAGTGCAGCTCGTCCGGGTCCCAGGCGCCGCCCGCGTGCGGGGTGGGCTTGTACCGGTCGTCGCCGACACGTTCGTAGTAGCTTCCGGTGCTCACCGCACGCCTCTCCTCGGACCGCTCACCCGGCCAGGATGACGCACGCCGGGGCGGGCCCGGCGGGCGGGCCCGTCAGCCCGCGCGCCCGGCCTCGCCCCGGGTGGCGGACAGGTAGTTGTACGCCGACGCCCGTGAGATGCCGAGCCGCGCGGCGACCTGCCGCACCGAGCCGCGCACCGCGAACACGCCCCGCCGGTCGAGGTCGCGCACCAGCTCCAGCCGTTCCTCGCGCGTGAGCTGCGCCCAGGGCCTGTTCCGGCGCAGTTCGTGGGTGTCCACGAGGGAGTCGAGCACCGCGCCGACGTCGTCGCCGAAGGTCGTCGTCGGCGCCGCGGCCGTGGCGACCCCGGCCAGCTCGCCGACGAGATCGTGGACCCGGTGCACCGCGGTCACGTCGAGGTTGACGCACAGCGCCCCGAACACCGTGCCCCGGGTGTCGCGCAGCACCATCGTGGACGACTTGACCAGCTTCCCGTCCTGGGTGCGGGTGAGGTAGTTCAGCTCGTCGCGCGCCTCGTCGCCGCGCGCCAGCAGCCGCATCCCGATCTCGCTCATCGATCCGCCGGTGCCGCGGCCGGTGACGGACCCGGCGAGGGCGACGACCGACCGCTCGGGCCGGCGGAAGTCGTGGACCACGACCTCGCAGAACGAGCCGAGCGTCGCGGCGATCCCGTCGACCAGCGGGGCGAGGGCGGCCAGGACCGCGTCCTGCTCGCGCCGCGCCGCCGCACCGGCCGGGTCCGTCGTCTCCTGCGTCATCGGCTGCCTTCCCGAGGAGGGGGCTGGATTTGAGGGGCTGGACTTTCGGTCCATCGGGTAGACAATAATTCCAGACAGTCCCCGGTGGAAGAGCGCAGGGCGTCCGCGGCGCCCGGAACGGAGCACACGCATGTCCGACACCCCGCCCGTCACCCTGCGGGACGTCCAGGACGCCGCGGCACAGATCAAGGGCGTCGCCCACCGCACCCCCGTGCTGCGCTCGCGCACCCTGGACGAACTCGTCGGCGCCGAGGTCTTCCTCAAGTGCGAGAACTTCCAGCGCATCGGCGCCTTCAAGTTCCGCGGCGCCTACAACACCGCCTCCCGGCTCTCCGCCGAGCAGCTCGCCAAGGGCATCGCGGCCTACTCGTCGGGCAACCACGCCCAGGCGGTCGCCCTGAGCGCGCGCGAGCTGGGCACCACCGCCGTGATCGTCATGCCCGAGGACACCCCGCGCTCCAAGCTGGAGGCGACCGCCGGCTACGGCGCGGAGATCGTCACCTACGACCGCTACACCGGCGACCGTGTCGCCATCGGCGAGGCCCTGGCCGCCGAGCGCGGTCTGACCCTCGTACCGCCCTACGAACACCCGCACGTCATCGCGGGACAGGGCACGGCCGCCCTCGAACTCGTCGAGGAGGCGGGGGAGCTGGACGCGCTCGTGGTGCCGGTCGGCGGCGGCGGGCTGATCGCGGGCAGCGCCACCGCCGCCAAGGGGCTGCTCCCCGGGGTCCGGGTCGTCGGCGTCGAGCCCGAGGCGGGCGACGACACCCGGCGCTCCCTCGCGGCGGGCCACCGGGTGTCGATCCCCGTGCCGCGGACCATCGCCGACGGCCAGGCCGCCGACATCCCCGGCGAACTCACCTTCTCCGTCAACCGACGGCTCGTGGACGGCATCTCACTGGTGAGCGACGATCAGATCCGGGACGCGATGCGGTTCGCGTTCGAACGACTGAAGATCGTCCTCGAACCGAGCGGCGCCAGCGGCCTCGCCGCCCTGCTCGCCCACCGTGTCGAGGCGCTGCCGCGCAGGGTGGGCGTCGTCCTGTCCGGCGGCAACGTGGGCGCCGCGCGCTTCGCCGAACTCGTCCGGGGCTGAACGCCCCCCGGGGCCGGGCCGGTTCAGCAGTCCCGCAGCTCCGGCGACTGGTTGAGGAGCTGGGCGCGCGGCGAGGTGAACCGGGTGTGCACGGCGCCGCCCCGGGCCTCGGGCGGGAAGACCGCCACCCGGTGGCAGTTCTGGAAGGCGAGCGCGACCCCGAAGTGCCGCTCCAGGCTGCCCCGGATGGCGTCGCTGGACAGCGCCCGCAGCAGCTGCCCGCGCTCCTTCTCCGAGGGCGGCGGGGTCTGGTTGTCGGCGAACTCCGCTTCACCCGCGCGCAGTTCACCCGCCAGCCGGGCGACGAGGTCGTAGGCGTACGGGAGGGAGACGCGGACCGTTTCCACGAAGTCCTCCTCCCGCACGGGGCCGTTCTCGGCCTCGGCGAGCAACTGCGGGGAGACGTCGAGGGACATGAAGGGTTTTCCTCTCTGCTGTACGGATGGTGAGGGGTGGTGAGGGGTCACACGAGGGCGGCCAGGGCCGCCGGGCCGTGTGCGAAGCCGGGGTCGACCTGTTCGGCGAGGTCCCGGCCCGTGGCGTCGTTCGCCCAGGCCGAGGCGTTGCGCAGATGGAACTCGACGGCGTGCCGCTGGAACGCGGTCCAGTCCTTCTGCCGTACGTCGACGGCGGCCCGCAGCCGGTCCAGGGTCCGCAGGTTGTGCGGCTCCAGCTCGCCCCGGTCGCGGCCCTGTTCCTGCGCGCGGACGAACGGCGACAGCGCGCAGTGGGCGAGCAGGTCGGCGCCGACGTGCTCGCGCAGGAAGGCGAGGTCGTCCTCGCCGGTGACCTTGTTGCCCACCACGGCGACCGGGACGCCGAACCCGGCGGCGTGGTCGCGGTACTGCCGGTACACGGACAGGCTCCTGAGGGTCGGCTCGACCACCAGGAAGGTCATGTCGAACCGGGTGAACAGCCCCGACGCGAAGGCGTCGGCGCCCGCCGTCATGTCGACGACGACGTACTCCCCCGGCCCGTCCACGAGATGGTTGAGGTACAGCTCGACCGCGCCGAGCTTGGAGTGGTAGCAGGCCACCCCGAGATCGCTCTCGCCGAACGCCCCGGTGGCCATCAGCGGCACCCCGCCGACCTCCTGGACGTGCCGGGAGTGGATCTCGTCGTCCCCGAGCGGACGCAGCAGCCGTGAGCCGCGCCCCGCCGGGGTCGTCTTGACCATCGCGTCCGGGGACGGGATGCGCGGATTGCTGCCCCGCAGATAGTCCTTGATCTCGGCCGTGCGCGCGCCGAGCGGCGGCACGGCGAGGGATTCGTCCTCGCCGAGCCCCAGCGCATGGGCGAGGTGCTGGTTGATGTCGCCGTCGATCGCGACGACCGGCGCTCCCGAACGCGCCAGATGACGGGAGAAGAGGGCCGACAGGGTCGTCTTGCCGCTGCCGCCCTTTCCGACGAAGGCCACACGCATCGGCTAGCCACCCCTATTGGAAATGGATTTCATGAGCATAGAGTGGTGAGGCGGAAGATCGTGTGTCAAGTCGGCGTTGCTCCGTCCGAGGGGAGCGCGGACCCGGTCGCGGGTAGCTTCCACGGAACACTTCCGGACAGGGGTCGGCGATGGCGGGCAGCGCAGCAACGGGCAGCAGGGACACGGGCAGACAGCTCCAGGTCGAGACGCACGGCCTCGACGTGATCGGCGACGCCGAACGCAAGGGCACCCCGCGATCCCTCTTCTGGCCCTGGTTCGGGGCGAACGTCTCCGTCCTGGGCCTCAGCTACGGCGCCTTCGCGCTCGGCTTCGGCATCTCCTTCTGGCAGGCGCTCGTCGCCGGCGTGCTCGGCATCGTCGCCTCGTTCCTGCTGTGCGGCTTCGTCGCCGTGGCCGGCAAACGCGGCTCCGCGCCCACGATGGTGCTCAGCCGCGCCGCCTACGGGGTGCGCGGCAACCGGCTCCCCGCCGTCGTGTCCTGGGTGCTCACCGTCGGCTGGGAGACCGTCCTGACCGCCCTCGCCACCATGGCCACCGCGACCGTCTTCACCCGGCTCGGCTGGGGCGGCGGCACCGGGACCGAGGTCGTCGCCCTCGTCGTGGTGTGCGCGCTGACCGTGGCCGGCGGCGTCATGGGCTTCGACCTGATCATGCGGCTGCAGACCGTGATCACCGTCGTGACCGGCGTCCTCACCCTCGTCTACGTCGTCCTCGTCGCCGACCACGTCCACTGGAGCACCGTCAGCGCCGTGCCCGGCGGCTCCGCCCAGGAGTTCATCGGCGCCCTCGTCTTCATGATGACCGGCTTCGGCCTCGGCTGGGTCAACGCCGCCGCCGACTACTCCCGTTACCTGCCCCGCTCCTCCTCGGGGCGGGGCGTGATCGGCTGGACCACCGCCGGCGCCTCCGCCGCCCCGCTGCTCCTGCTGGTCTTCGGGCTGCTGCTCGCCGGCTCCTCCGAGACGCTGGACAAGGCCGTCGCCGCCGACCCCATCGGCGCCCTCACCACCCTCCTGCCCACGTGGTTCCTCGTCCCGTTCGCCGTGGTCGCGGTGCTCGGCCTCGTCGGCGGCGCCGTCCTCGACATCTACTCCTCCGGGCTCGCCCTGCTCTCCGCCGGACTGCCCGTGCCCCGCTATCTGGCCGCGCTCGTCGACGGCGTCCTGATGATCGCCGGCTCGGTCTACATCGTCTTCTTCGCCGACGACTTCCTCGGCCAGTTCATGGGCTTCCTCACCACGCTCGGCGTGCCCATCGCCGCCTGGTGCGGCATCGTGCTCGCCGACCTCGCCCTGCGCCGGCGCGACTACGACGAGGACGACCTCTACCGGCCGCACGGCCGCTACGGCGACGTACCGGCCGTGCCCCTGCTGCTCACCCTCGCCGCGACCGGCGTCGGCTGGGGCCTGGTCACCAACACCGCCGCGAACTGGCTCACCTGGCAGGGCTATCTCCTCGGACCCCTCGGCCTGGGCGGCAGGTCCGGCGCCTGGGCGTACGCCAACCTAGGTGTCCTCGCCGCCCTGCTGATCGGTCTGCTCGGCACGTTCGCCCTCGGGCGGGGGCGGGTCCGCGCGCAGGAGAGCCGGGCGCGGGGCCGGGCCGCGGACGAGGAGGTGCTCGGCGCGTGACGTCCGCCCACGGCCTGCTCGCCGTCATCGACATGCAGCGCGTCTTCGCCGACTCGGGGAGCCCCTGGGCCGCCCCGCGTTTCGCCGAGGCGGCGGCGGGCGTGCGCCGGCTGCTTCCTGCCTTCGGCGACCGTACGGTCCTCACCCGCTTCGTGGCCCCGCCGCGGCCCACCGGCGCCTGGCGGGCCTACTACGCGCGCTGGCCCTTCGCCCTGCGACCGCCGGAAGCCGAACTCTGGGAACTGGCCGAGGAGTTCGGCGACGGCACCGGGGAGGTGCTGGACGCCCCGACGTTCGGCAAGTGGACCCCGCGGCTCGCCGAGCGCGTCGGACCGGACGGCCGGCTCGTCCTGGCCGGGGTCAGCACCGACTGCTGTGTGCTGTCCACGGCCCTGGCCGCCGCCGACGCCGGGACCGAGGTCCTGATCGCCGCGGACGCCTGCGCGGGCGCCGACGACGACTCCCACGCCAAGGCCCTCCACCTGCTGGACCTGTACCGGCCCCTGATCCGGGTCACGACGGTCGCCGAGATCCTCGCGGAGGGCGCCTGACGCCGACGCGCCGTCCGCCGCCCGGTTCAGACGCGTCCCGTGCCCCGGTAGAGGTCCAGTTCGCCGTCCAGGTCGACCGCCAGGACCGTGGCGTACGCGTCCACGTCGGACGGGGGTGGGGCGTCGATCCAGGTGACGCCGGGGACCTCGTGCAGACCGCCCGTCACCCGGTGGCCCAGTTCCCTGCCCGTGCCGAGGACGGTCACCCGGCGGATCCGGTTGCGCAGACCACGCACGGACACCGTCTCACGGGGGGCGTCGAAGCACGTCAGATAGAGGGTGCGCCGGTCGGCGGAGAGCGTGCTCGGGCCGTAGTGGTGGCCCGGCGGCAGCCCCGCCACCGTCCCGTACACCGCCTCCGCGTGCCGCGCGATCCACGCGCCCAGCCCCTCCAGGCGCTCCGCCTGCGCGCGCGGGACCGTGCCGTCCTCGCGCGGGCCGACGCCGAGCAGCAGATTGCCGCCCGCCCCGACGGTCTCCGCGAAGTACCGCACCAACTGCCGCACCGACTTGTGATTCCGGTCGCCGTGCTGGAACCCCCACGAGTCGTTGACGGTCAGACACAGCTCCCACGGCCCGTCGGGGGGTGTCAGCGGCACCCCCTGCTCCGGGGTGGCGTAGTCGCCGTGGCTCAGCATCCGCGCGTTGAGGACCGTCTCCGGGTTGCCCGCGAGGATCAGCCCGGCCAGCCTCCCCAGACCCCACTGCTCCTCCGTGCGCTCCCACTCGCCGTCGAACCACAGCAGGTCGGGGCGGAACATCTCGACCAGCTCACCGACCTGGCCGTCCCGGTAGCCGAGGTAGCGCGCCCAGGCGACGGGATCCTCGGTGCCCGGCGCCGCCTGGGAGTACGGACCGGACGCCATCCCGTCCGGCGCGGGGTGCCGCACGCTCGCGTAGTCGGGGTGGTTCCAGTCGGAGTGCGAGTAGTACAGGCCCACCCTGAGGCCCCGTTCGCGCAGGGCCCCGGCGTACCCGGCGACCAGGTCCCGGCCCGCCGGGGTGCGCCCGACCACGCCCAGCTCCCCGTGGGCGGTGTCCCACAGGGCGACCCCGTCGTGGTGCCGGGCGGTCAGCACCGCGTACCGGGCGCCCGCCCGCGCGAACAGGGCGGCCCAGGCGCCCGGGTCGTAGCGCGCGGCCGTGAAGCCGTCCAGCTGTCTCATGTACCGCTCGTGCGGCACCTGGCCGGTGTAGAACGACCAGGACTCCGGCACTCCGTCCACCGCGTAGATCCCCCAGTGGACGAAGATGCCCAGCTTGGCGTCGCGGAACCAGGGCTGCATCGGCATGCGCCCAGGCTAGTGCCCCGACAGGCGACGTTCGCCCCGTCGCGACGCCCGGCACGCACTCCCGACGGACAGACGTCGCCTGCCGGGGCACTAGGACCTGTCGCGGCGTGCGACCTCCACGTTCTCCAGCACGCCCAGCGCGTCCGGCACCAGCACCGCCGCCGAGAAGTACGTGCTCACCAGATAGGAGGTCACCGCCTGCTCGTTGACCCCCATGAACCGCACGTTGAGCCCCGGCTCGAACTCCTCCGGGATACCCGTCCGGTAGAGGCCGATCACCCCCTGGTCGTCCTCGCCGACGCGCAGCGCGAGGACCGACGACGTACGGCCCCCGACGACCGGGATCTTGCCGCACGGCAGCAGCGGCACCCCGCGCCAGGCCGGCAGCCGGTGACCGTTCAGCTCGACCCCGCCGAAGTACAGGCCCCGCCTGTTGCACTCCCGGCCGAACGCGGCGATCGCCCGCGGGTGCGCGAACAGGAAGTCCGTCCCGCGCCGCATGCTCAGCAACTCGTCCAGGTCGTCCGGGGTGGGCGGTCCCGACCGGGTCGTGATCCGCTGGTCGAAGTCGACGTTGTGCAGCAGCCCGAAGTCCCGGTCGTTGACCAGCTCGTACTCCTGACGCTCCCGCAACTCCCTGATCGTGAGCTTCAGTTGCTGCTCGGTCTGGTTCATCGGCTCGTTGTAGAGGTCGGCGACGCGGGTGTGCACCCGCAGCACGGTCTGCGCGACGCTCAACTCGTACTCGCGCGGCTCCGGTTCGTAGTCCACGAACGTGTGCGGCAGCTCGGGCTCGCCCGTGTGGCCCGAGCCGAGCGCGATCTCGGCCTCCCCGCTGCCGTTCACCGGCCGCCGCCCGTCCCGCCGGACCGCCGCCATGTGCGCGCGCAGGCCCGGAAGGCGCTCCGCCAGCTCCTCGAACGCCGTGTACGGCAGCGCGAGCACCGTCGTGGCCGTCGCCGCGCGGGCCGTGAACTCCCAGACGCCGTCCGGGTCGGCGAGCACCCGCCCGCCGAACGTGTCCCCGTCCGCGAGCAGTCCGAGCACGGCCTCGTCGCCGTACGGGCCCTCGCCGATCCGCTCCACCTTGCCGTGCGCCACCAGATGGACGTGGTCGGCCGGACGGCCCGCCGTCACGATCACCTCGCCGGGGGCGAACTCGCGCTGCTCGAACCGCTCCGCCAGCGCCTCCAGCGCCGGTCCGTCCGAGAAGCCGCGCAGCGGCGGGAGTTCGGCCAGCTCGGCCGGGACGACCCGCACCAGCACGCCCGTTCTGACGAACGTGACGCGTCCGTCGCCGAGCACGTACGACAGCCGCCGGTTGACGCGGTACGTGCCGCCCGGCACGTCCACCCACGGCAGCACACGCGTCAGCCAGCGCGAGCTGATCCCGCGCATCTGCGGTTCGGACTTGGCCGTCGTGGCGAGGTGACGCGCCGCGGCGGTCCCGAGGCTCTGCTGCTCCAGCACCCCGGCCCCCGCGGGCTCCGTACCGGTGTCGACCGACATGGTTCCTTCTCTCTCGTGGGTCTCTCGTCGCCCTGGTGACGTTCCGTCCGCGCGGCGTCACACTCCGCGCGTAGGGCTACCCGCGCCGCACCGGCACGAGTGCCGCGGCGCGACGGCGGGCGAGGCACGGCCGCCGGCGGACTGCCTCCGCACCACCCCGGGCGGCTCCGCGCTCACCCGAACGGCGGTGTCCGGCCACGGACGGCACCGTTCCACCGGGCGCGGGAATTCGCAGGTGTGGCCCCGGCGCGGCGGGGTACGCGAGCAGGGCCCTGCCCGCGGCCGAGAGCGCGCGAGCGGGTCGTACGACCGCCGCTACCAGGGGATTCACCATGACGACACCCGCTGATGACGACCTTCCCACGCCGGCCAGGCAGGCGCTCGACGCGCTGGCGGCGAACGCCGCGGACCCGGTCGCCCTGGACACGCTCGCGAGCAGCGACGTGCTCGTCCCCGTGCCGGACGACCTCGCCGACTCGGACGCCACCGACCCCACGGCGGTGGCCGTGCCGGTGCTCGAACAGCCCGGCGGGGGCCCGCTCGTGCCCGTGTTCACCTCGGAGGCCGCACTCGCCGAACTTCTGCCCGCCATCTCCCGCTACCGGCTTGTTCCCCTCGGCGCCCTCGCCGCGCAGTGGCCGGACGACACCCTTGCACTGGCCGTCGACGCGGGCTCGCCCCACGGTCTGATGCTCACCGCGGAGGGCATCCGCACCCTGGCGACGCGCTGACCGACCCGCCCCTCCAGTGCCCCGGCAGGCGACGTCCGCCCGTCGAGGAGCGGCGTCCGTGCCGGGCGTCGCGACGGGGCGAACGTCGCCTGTCGGGGCACTGGCATCCGTCCGTGCGTCCTGTCCCGCGCGCGTCGCCCACGGACCGCGTCGGGCCGGGTCGGCCTGAACTGGGGCCCCCGCGGGGGTGGTTGATCCCCGTTCGGAGGGAAGGTCCCTGCGAAGGGTCCGGGTGGGCGAGAGGGGTGGATGGTCGTGAGGGTCGTTGTGCTGGGCACGGCGGCGGGGGGTGGCTTCCCGCGCTGGAACTGTGGTTGCGTGCGCTGTGCCGCGGCCCGGGACGGGAAACTGCCCGGTCGTACCGAGGAATGCGTGGCCCTGACCGGCAACAGCCGTGACTGGTGGCTGCTCAACGCCTCGCCCGATCTGCGCGCCCAACTGGCCGCCGCGCCCGCGCTGTGGCCGGGCCCCGACCGGCCGGACGTGCCGGTGCGCGGTGTGCTGCTGACGGACGCCGAGATCCACCACGTGACCGGGCTGACCGCGCTGCGCGGCACGGCCGGTCTCAAGGTCTACGCGGCCCCCGCGGTGAGCGCCGTGCTCACCGCGGCCCGTGGCGCGCTCGACCGGTACGAGCCCTGGGAGTGGGCCGACAGCCTGGCCGACGACGGGTTCGTCCTGGCCGGCGGCCTCGTCGTCACGGCCCACCCGGTGGGCACGACGGCCCCCGAGTACGTGCCGCCCGGCCGCGCGGGGTCCGACGACCGCTGGGTGACGGCGTACCGGGTGGAGGACCTGGCCACCGGGCGGGTGCTGGTGTACGCGCCCCGGGTGGACGCCTGGTCGCCGGTGCTGGACGAGCTGTGCGCCGAGGCGGACTGCGTGCTGCTGGACGGCACGTACTACGCGCCCCGCAGGGGCAGGCCCGTACGGTCCGGCGGCGGCCGGAGCGGGCGGGGTGTTCCGCCGCACCTGCCGGTCACCGGCGGCCGGGGCAGCCTCGCCGCCCTGGCCCGGCACCCGGGCGTCCGCCGGATCTACACCCACCTCGACCACTCGAACCCGCTGCTCGACCCGTCCTCGGAGGCCCGCGCCCAGGTCGGCACGGCGGGCGTCGAGATCCCCCCGGACGGCGCGGAGTTCATCGTCTAGCGGGGACGCGGGCCCAGACGCGGGCGCGGGCGCCGACGCAGGGGTGGGGCGTGCCGTGCGGGGCCGGTCCTAGGAGGCGTGCGCGAGGGTGGGCAGCGGGGTGTCGGGGAGCATGCGGGTCAGGACCGCGCGCTGGAGGGGGAGGACCTCGGCGTGCAGGTCACGGCCCTTGCGGGTGAGCGCGACCCAGACGCCCCGCCGGTCCTCCGCGCACACCGAGCGCTCCACCAGGCCGTCCTTCTCCAGCCGTCCGATCAGCCGGGACAGCGCGCTCTGGCTGAGGTGGACCCGGCCGGCCAGGTTCTGCACCCGGCACTGGTCGCCCTCCCCGGGCGACTCGACGGCGAGGATGTCGAGCACCTCGAAGTCGCTCGCGCCCAGACCGTGGGGGTGCAGCACCCGGTCGATCTCGCACATCGTGCGCGCGTGCACCGACAGGATGTCCCGCCACCGTTCCTCGAGCCGGGTCTCGGCCGTTTTCACTGCCATACCCGCACGGTAACACCGGTTCACCTCATTGTTGAGCGTGCAACTAGCAGCTTTTCGCGCCCGTTTCCGCAGCGCGCGCCCGGACACGACATGACCGGCCCCCGCACCCGGCGTTAACCTGGGCACCGGTCGCGACGCGACGCGGCGGTGGGGCCCGCCGTACCCGAACCGTGGCACGGCAGCCACCGACGGTCCCTGCTTCCCGAAGGCATGCGCCCGCCCGGCCGGGCCTGCGGACAGTAGGAGACGTACGACCATGACCGCCCCCGAGGCCGAGAGCGTGCGCGCCCGGCCGCACCCCCCTCGCCCCGCCGTCCTGCGCGGGCAACTGCCCGTCGTCGCGACGGTCGCGTTCGGCGGCGCCCTCGGCGCCTGCGCCCGCTACGGCCTGACCCTGTGGTGGCCCACCCCGCCCGGCGGATTCCCCTGGGCCACGTTCTGGACCAACGTCGTCGGCTGCGCCGTGATCGGCGTGTTCATGGTGGTCATCACCGAGGTGTGGACCGCCCACCGGCTCGTGCGGCCCTTCTTCGGCACCGGTGTGCTCGGCGGCTTCACCACCTTCTCGACGGCCGCCGTCGACGTGCAGCGGCTCGTCGACGGCGGCCGTACCGCCACCGCCCTCGCCTATCTCCTCGCGACCCTGTGCGCGGCCCTCGCGGCGGTGTGGCTCGCCTCCCTGGCGGCCCGCCGGGTCCTGCTCGGAAGCCTCACCGGGAGGCGGCCATGACACGGCTGACCGGACGCGCCCTGCGCCTGACCGTGTTCGTCGGGGAGAACGACACCTGGCACCACCGGCCCCTCTGCGCCGAGATCGTGCACCGCGCCCACGCCGCCGGCCTCGCGGGGGCGAGCGTCTTCCACGGCGTCGAGGGCTTCGGCGTGTCCTCCCGCATCCACACCGCCCGGCTGCTCTCCCTGAGCGAGGACCTGCCCGTGGCGATCGTCGTGATCGACACCGAGGAGCGGGTGCGCGCCTTCCTGCCGCAGCTCGACGAACTGGTGACCGAGGGGCTGGTGACCCTCGACGAGTGCGAGGTGATCAGATACGTCGGCCGGACGGATGAACCCGGCAATCCGGACGCGAAGGGTAAGAACTCGTTGTGAACTGGCTCCTCGTCGTCCTGGGCGCGGTGGTCGGCGCCCCGCTCCGCTACCTCACCGACCGCGCCCTCCAGGCGAGGCACGACACGGTCTTCCCCTGGGGCACCCTCGTGGTGAACGTCACGGGCTGCCTGATCCTGGGCCTGCTGACCGGCGCCGTATCCGCCGGAGCCGCTGGTCCGCACGCCCAGTTGCTGCTGGGCACCGGGCTGTGCGGCGCCCTCACGACGTACTCGACCTTCTCCTACGAGACCCTCAGGCTGACCGAGACGGGCGCCGCCCTCTACGCTGCCGCCAATGTCGTCGCGAGCCTCGTGGCCGGCCTCGCCGCCGCCTTCGCGGGAGTCGCGATCGCCCAGTCGCTGTGGTCCTAGGTTCTCGCGCGCTGTCCGGGCGTAGTAAGACTGTCTACAGCACTGTCGACCAACTTCCCCAGAACTGGATCCCATGAGCGCCATCTCCGTCGGTCAGGCCGTCGTCCTCGGAGTCGTCGAGGGGGTGACCGAGTTCCTCCCCGTGTCCTCCACCGGCCACCTCAAGATCACCGAGGGGCTCATGCACATCCCCGTCGACGACAAGTCCGTCGTCGGGTTCTCCGCCGTCATCCAGGTCGGCGCCATCGCCGCCGTGCTCGTGTACTTCTTCAAGGACATCGTGCGGATCGTCTCCGCCTGGGGCCGCGGTCTGAGGAACCGTGAGGAGCGTGTGCACCACGACTACAAGTTCGCCTGGTGGGTCATCTACGCGACCGTCCCGATCGTCGTGGTCGGCCTCGCCGCCAAGCCCCTCATCGACGGCCCGCTCGCCTCGCTCTGGGTGGTCGCCGGCTCGCTGATCGTCGGCTCGGGCGTGATGTGGGCCGCCGACCAGATGGGCCGCCACAAGCGCGGCGAGGACGACACCTCCTTCAAGGACGCGATGCTCGTCGGCTCCTCCCAGATCCTCGCGCTCCTCTTCCCGGGCTTCTCCCGCTCCGGCGCCACCATGTCCACGGCGCTCGTCCTCGACCTCGACCGCGTCGCCGCCACCCGCCTCTCCTTCTTCCTCGGCATCCCCGCCCTGACCGGCGCCGGCCTGTACGAGCTGAAGGACGCCCTGGGCACGGGCGTCGGCGCCGCCCCGCTCGTCGTCGGCACGGTCGTCTCCTTCGTCGTCGCGTACGCGTCCATCTCCTGGCTGCTGAAGTTCGTCGCCCGGCACTCCTTCAACGCGTTCGTGCTCTACCGCATCGTCATCGGCCTGGGCCTCTTCGGCCTCCTGGCCACCGGGGTCATCGACAGCTGACCGGGGGACCCGGTCGACCCGCACGGGCGCGCAGCCGTCACCGGCCGCGCGCCCGTCGCCGTTCCCGGCCGTACCGCCGCGCGGCCGGCGCGTTTGACAGCGGACCGGGGGCGGACCGACCATCTGTCCCGTGAACCTGTCAGACAGCCAGACAGGTGGTGCGGGACCGCGGCGCGTCAGCGCCATGGAGGCGGTGCTCGCCCACCTCCGCGACGCCATCGAGCGCGGCCGGTACGCCATCGGCGACAAACTCCCCTCCGAGGCGGAGCTCTGCCGCACCCTGGAGGTCTCCCGGCCCGTCCTGCGCGAGGCCCTGCGCGCGCTCCAGACCATGGGGCTCACCGTCTCCCGGACCGGCAAGGGCACCTTCGTCGTCGCCGACGCCGTCGAGGACCCCACCTTCGGCGACTACTCCGCCAGCCACCTGCTGGAGGTCCGCCGCCACGTCGAGATCCCGGTCGCCGGGTACGCCGCCGAGCGCCGCACCCCGGAGAACCTCGACCACCTCACCCACCTGCTGGAACGCATGGAACGGGAGACCGACACCATCGCGTGGGTGGCCATGGACACCCTCTTCCACCTCGCCGTCGCCGAAGCCACCCAGAACCCCGTCTTCCGCCGGGTCATCGAGGAGATCCGCGACGCCCTCGCCCGCCAGTCGGCGTTCCTGACCGAACTGGCCGACCGCCGCGAGCAGTCCGACCGCGAGCACCGCGCGATCGTCGAGGCCCTGGCCGACGGCTCCCGGCACGACGCGGTGGAGGCCATGAGCCACCACCTCGACCGGGTCGAGAACACCCTGACCGCCATCCTGCGCCCCGGAGCCGGCACATGAACCCGGCGCCGTACCGTACGCCGCACCGCACCGTCCCACCGAGCCAGGCAGCCATGTACAGCAGCGATCCCACCGACACGCCCCCCGTCCGCGAACCCCGCCACGCCCCCGTCGCCCACCTGGTGCGCGGGGGAGTGGTCGAGGGAGTCCACCACGGTTCCGTCGTCGTCCTCGGCGCCGACGGCGGGATCGCGTTCCGGCTCGGCGACGTCGACGCCGCGTTCTACCCGCGCTCGGCCCTCAAGCCCGTGCAGGCCGTGGCCATGGTGCGGGCCGGACTGCCGCTGGAGGGCGCGCTGCTCTCGCTGGCCGCCGCCAGCCACTCAGGCGAGGAACGCCACCTCGCCGGCGCCCGGCGCGTCCTCGGCCTCGCCGGGCTCACCGAGGACGACCTGCGCAACGTGCCCGACCTGCCCTACGGCGCCGCCGTACGGGACACCTGGCTGTGCGAGGGACGGCAGCCGTCCCGGCTCGCCCAGAACTGCTCGGGCAAGCACGCGGCGATGCTGTACACCGCGCGGCTGGGCGGCTGGTCCCTGCACGACTACCTGGACCCGGCGCACCCCCTCCAGCAGGCGATCAGGGAGATCGTCGAGGACCTCACCGGGCAGCGGGTCGCCCGGGTCACGGTCGACGGCTGCGGCGCCCCGCTGTTCGCGGTCTCGCTGCACGGCCTCGCACGGGCGCTCTCCCGCATCGTCACGGCCCCGCCGGGCACGCCCGAGGCGCGGGTCGCCGACGCGATGCGCGAGCACCCCGAGATGGCGTCCGGCGCCGGACGGGACGTGGCCGAGCTGATGGGGGCCGTGCCAGGGCTGCTCGCCAAGGACGGCTTCGAGGGCGTCGAGGTCGCGGCCCTGCCCGACGGGCGCGCGGTCGCCGTCAAGATCGCCGACGGCGCGGACCGCGCCCGCGTCCCGGTCACCGCGGCGGCCCTCACCCTGGCCGGGGTCGACCCCGCCCTCCTCACCCGCTTCGAGACCACCCCCCTCCTGGGCGGCGGCCACCCGGTAGGCACCCTCCACCCCACCCTGACACCCCCGACCCCCGTCCCCACCCACACCTGACCAACCCCAGGAACACGAGAAACGGCGCGTGTACGGGGGCGCGAGGAACGATGCATGTAGGGGGCGCGAGGAACGGCGCACGCAGGGGCGCGGGGAACGGCGCAAAAGACAAACGCACCCGCACACGCCGACACGGGCCGCCCCCACCCCCCAGGGGTGCGGGGAACTGCGCAAAAGGGTGGCCCACCCGCACGTGCCGACACCGGTCACCCGACCCACCTCAGGGGCGCGGGGAACGGCGCGACGAGCCACAACGCACCCGCACCCGAACCCGCCGCCCCCCACCACGCACCGGACACATCCCGGCCCCCACCCGGAGGGCCCCGCGTCGCTTCCCGGCCACCCCGAGTTGACACGCTTTCCGAGTGTTGGCCATGGCTTTCCCCGTCGATCTCCGCCGCTGCCAGGTCCTCGGACTGGCCGGAACCGCCTTCCTCGCACTGGGCGGTGAGACGGCCGGCGCCCTGCCCGTCCAGGACCTCCTGACCCCCGCCTCGGTCCGGGCCGCCCTCGGCCTGGTCGGCGTCTACTTCGGCGTCGTCCTGCTGATAGCCGCCTGGGCCCTGCTGGGCCGCGTCGTCCGCGGCCCCGAACCCCCCACCCCGCGCGCCCTGTTCCTGGTCCTCGTCCTGTGGGCGGCCCCGCTCCTGCTCGCGCCCCCGCTGTTCAGCCGCGACGTCTACAGCTACCTCGCCCAGGGCGCCATGGTCGACGCCCACATGGACGTGTACACACACGGCCCCGCCCAGCTCGGTGGCCCGCTCGCCGACGAGGTCGCCCCCGTGTGGCAGCACACCGCCGCCCCCTACGGCCCCGCCTTCCTCGCCGTCGCCTCCGCCCTGTCCGCCCTCACCAGCGGTCAACTGCCCGCCGGACTCCTCGGGATGCGGCTCGTCGCCCTGCTCGGCGTGGCCCTGATGGCCGCCGCCCTGCCCCGCCTCGCCCGCCACAGCGGCGCCGACCCGGCCGCCGCCCTCTGGCTCGGCGCCCTCAACCCCCTCGTGCTGCTGCACCTGGTCGCCGGCGCCCACAACGACGCCATCATGCTGGGCCTGCTCGGCCTCGGCCTGGTCGCCGCCCTCGGCCGCTGGCCCGTCCTGGGCGCCGTACTCGTCACCCTCGCCGCCCTGGTCAAGGCACCCGCCGCGCTCGGCCTCCTCGCCGTCGTGGTCGTCCAGGTGCGCGCCGGCCGCCGCCCCGTGCCCGCCGTCCTCACGACCGCGGCCGCCGCGGCGGGGACCACCGTCGTGGCGACGGCCGTCGCCGGCACGGGATACGGCTGGATAGGCGCCCTGGACACCCCGGTCTCCCCGCACAACTGGGCCCTGACCAGCCTGCTCGGCCGCGCCACCGGCGCCCTGCTGGAACACCTCGGCAGCGGCCTGGCACCCTTCGCCGTCCCGGCCTGGCACGTGTTCGGCCTCGCGCTCACCGCCGTGGCCGTCCTGTTCATATGGGTGCGGCTGCGCCCGCGCCCGGTGTACGCGCTCGGCCTCAGCCTCGCCGTCGTCGCCGCCTTCGGCCCCGCGATCCGCCCCTGGTACGCCCTGTGGGGCCTGTTCCTGATCGCCGCCGCCGCGCCCACCACCTCCGTACGGCACCGGGTGGCGGCCGTGACCGGCGCGCTCGCCCTCGCCGTGCTGCCCAGCGGGGGACCGGCGGACACGGGCCAGCTGGTGCTGGCCGTCTCCGGTGGCCTGCTCGCCGTGGTCGTGCTGTGGCAGGCCCACCAGGCCGCGCAGGCCCCGGCCGTGGGGCGCACGGCATGAGGGGGCCCGCCACCGACCGGGGGCGCCTGGTCCTCGTCCTGGTGCTCGCCGCCGCCGTCGCCGTCTTCACGGCCACCGTGCCGCTGCTGCGCGACTGGTTCGACCTGCGCGTCTACCACGGCGCCGTCGACAGCTGGGTCCACCACGGCGGCCGGATCTACGACTACCAGGTGCCCGGTACGACGTACGGCTTCACCTATCCGCCGTTCGCCGCGCTCGGCATGCTCCCCATGGCCCTCATGGGGCTGCGCACGGCGATCGTCGTGGCCCTGCTGCTCAACCTGGCGGCCCTCGCGGTCGTGCTGCGCATCCTGGCGGGCGCCGAGTGGCGGCGCCACGGCTGGTACGGCTGGTCCCTCGCCCTGTGCGTGCTGGCGCTGTTCGAGCCGCTGCGCGACACGTTCAGCTTCGGCCAGGTGAACCTGCTGCTGCTCGCCCTGGTCCTGGGCGACTGCTGGCTGCTGTCGACCGGCCGGGGCGGCGCGGCGGGCGTCGGCATCGGGCTCGCCGCCGCGATCAAGCTCACGCCGGCCCTGTTCATCGGCATGCTGCTGATCGCCCGCCGCTGGCGTGCCGCCGCCGTCGCCACGGCCGTCGCCGTCGGCGCGACCGCGCTCGCGGCCTGGGCGGACCCCGGCGCCTCCCGCTTCTACTGGACGCGCGCGCTGTGGGACACCGGCCGGGTCGGGCGCCTGGAGTACGTGTCGAACCAGTCCCTGCAGGGCGTGCTGGCCCGGCTCGGCGCCACCGGACGGCCCCTGTGGGCGACGCTCGTGCTGCTGACGCTGTGCGTGTGGGCGTGGCGCACCCGCCGGGCCGTCGCGGCCGGCGAGTGGACGACCGCCTTCGCCCTGACCGGTCTCACCGCCTGCCTCGTCAGCCCGATCACCTGGGTGCACCACCTGGTGTGGCTGCTGCCGTCGTTCGTGGTGCTGGTGCGCGCCGGGCACCCGCGCGTGGCGGGCACTCTGTACGCGGTGATGTGCAGCAGCGTGGTGTGGCTGTGGTTCAAGGACGCGTCCGGCGTCGACGGGTTCCTCGGCAGCAACGTCTACACCTGGATCACCCTGGGCCTGCTGCTCGGTCTGCCGGTGGGTCAGCCGCGCGCGGACCGGTTCGCCTTGACCCGCAGGGCCAGGGCCACGGCGCCCGCGCCGAGCCCGGCCATGGCCGCGATGGCGCCCGTCTCCGGCCAGCCGGACTCCGAGTCCGGCACCGTCGACGCGACCGCCGCCGGGGCGGGGGCGGGGGTCGACCGGGCGCGCGCCCCGTCGAGCGAGCCCACCGGATCGACGTGCCCGCCGGCCGCGAACCCCCAGTCGAGCAGCGCGCGCGCCTCCTCGTACACGGTGAACCCGCCCTCCTCCTGAGGGTTCAGCACCGTCACGACGAGCGTGCGGCCGCCGCGGTGCGCGGCGGCCACGAGGGTGTTGCCGGCGTTGCTGGTGTAGCCGTTCTTGATGCCGAGGAGCCCCGGATAGGGGTCCACGCCGTCGTGGCCGGTCAGCAGCCGGTTGGTGTTCTCGATCCCGTACGACCCCCCGTCTCCGGGGAAGCCGGCCTCGGCGGTGGAGCAGTAGTGGGCGAAGTCCGGGTTGCGCAGCCCGGCCCGGCCGAAGACGGCCAGGTCGTACGCCGAGGACACCTGGCCGGGCGCGTCGTAGCCGTCGGGCGAGACGACGTGGGTGTCGAGGGCGCCCAGCGCGCGGGCCTTGGCCTGCATACGGGCGGCGGTGGTGCGCCAGCCGCCGTTGAGCGCGGCCAGCACGTGGACGGCGTCGTTGCCCGAGCTGAGGAAGACCCCGCGCCACAGGTCGGCGACCTGGTAGGTGTGCCCCTCCTCGACGCCGACCAGACTGCTGCCCGGCCCCACGTCGGCGAGTTCCTCCGCCGTCACGGTGTGGCGCACGCCGGCGGGCAGGACGGGCAGGACGGTGAGGGCGAACAGCGTCTTCAGGGTGGAGGCCGGGGGCAGTCGGCGGTGCGCGTCGTGGGCGGCCAGGACGTCGCCGGTGCGGGCGTCGGCCACCAGCCAGGACAGCGCGGAGACGTCGGGCACCTCGGGGGCGCCGGGGTGGGCACGGACCTGCGTTCCCGGGCGCTGCAGGAGCGAGGGCTGCGGCGGCACGGCGCCGTGCCGGGGCGCCGGGCTGGGTTCCGCCGCCCCGGGGTGGGCCGCGGCCGTGGTGGCGGGCGTGAGCGCGGCGACGCCCGCCACACAGAGGGCGCAGGCGGACACCGCCACCCGAGAAGAGAATCCGATAGTCATACGATCAACGTAAGAAGGGGGTGGGTTCGCACCACCCCGTCCGGGCCGAACGGGGGTTCCGAGCACCCGGATGCCGCACGCGGCCCGTTCCGCGCCCCCGGCGCTCACTCCGCCCGCAGCGTCGGGAGCACCTGCCGCAGGAACGTCGTGTTGTCCGGCGTCCGCCGCATCCGCTCCAGCAGCGTC
Organism: Streptomyces sp. NPDC026672; assembly: GCF_040638185.1. Classification (NCBI taxonomy): domain Bacteria; kingdom Bacillati; phylum Actinomycetota; class Actinomycetes; order Kitasatosporales; family Streptomycetaceae; genus Streptomyces; species Streptomyces sp. NPDC026672. The sequence goes on along the minus strand of NZ_JBEZXS010000008.1, from coordinate 140,898 downwards.
TCCAGGTTCGCCGGGCCCCCGTCCCGTCCCCGCAGCGCCCGCCGCAGCCCCTGGACGGCCGTCAACTCGGCCGGGGGAAGCAGGAGTTCCTCGCGCCGGGTGCCCGAAGGGGTCAGGTCGACGGCCGGGAACAGCCGCCGGGAGGCGAGCTCGCGGTCCAGCAGCAGCTCCATGTTGCCGGTGCCCTTCAGTTCCTCGTAGTAGAAGCCGTCGGCGCGCGACCCGGTGTCTACCAGGGCGGTGGCGAGGACGGTGAGCGAGCCGCCCTCCTCGGCCCGGCGCGCGGCGCCGAAGAACCGCTTGGGCCCGAGCAGCGCGCTCGCGTCCACACCGCCGCTCAGGGTGCGTCCACCGGCCGCGGCGGCGTTGTTGTGGGCCCGGCACAGCCGGGTGAGCGAGTCGAGCAGGATCACGACGTCCTCACCGGCCTCGACCAGGCGCTTGGCGCGTTCGATCACCAGCTCGGCGAGCGCGATGTGCTGCGCGGGCGCCCGGTCGAAGGTGGAGGCGTACACCTCGCCGCGCACCGAGCGGCGCATCTCGGTGACCTCCTCGGGGCGCTCGTCGAGCAGCACGACCATCAGCCGGCACTCGGGGTGGTTGCCGGCGACGGCCGCCGCGATCTGCTGGAGCAGCACCGTCTTGCCGGTCTTCGGCGGGGCCACGATCAGCCCGCGCTGGCCCTTGACGACGGGGGCGAACAGGTCGATGACCCGGCCGGCGAGGCCCGACGCCGGGTGTTCGAGGCGGATCCGCTCGCTCGGGTGCAGCGGGGTGAGGTCCCGGAAGTGACGGCGGCCCCGCAGCTCGTCGGGGGTCCGGCCGTTGACGAGGGTGACCTCGGTGAGGGTGTGCTGCGTGCCCTGGACGCCCTCGACGAGGTCGCCCGCGCGCAGCCCGTACCGGCGCACCAGCGCCGGCGGGACCTGGGGATCGGTGGGGGTGGGCAGGCAGTTCTCGGCCCGCAGCCGTCCCTTTCCGTTTCCGCGGGTGTCGATGTCGAGGACACCGCCGACGGTACGGACCGCCTGCTGCTGGACGGGCGGGTGTTCGAGTGTGGTGGTCATGTGGAGTGGTCCTTTCGCGGACGGACGGCCCGGCGTCGGGCGGGAAGAGAGAGGGGGAGGCGAGCCGCGAACGAGGGCGTACGAGCGCCTCGGCGGCGGGGAAACACCTCAGTTCGGTGCGGCACGCGACGAAGCCGCCTGCTCACGAGGTGTGCGGGGAAGCCGGTGCGCCGGCCTGGAGGGCGGGCGGATCGGCGTGGGAAAGAGAAGAACGGCACCGGCGCCCGCAGCGGGGCGTACACAGGTGCTGACCGCACTGTAGCACGCGGAGTGACGGTGTGGGCGGTATCCGTGTGTTCCCGGCCCCTGGACCGTCGTATCGGCCAACAAGGCGACGGTGTGGCCTATTCCCGGGCCCGCGGCGGCCCGTCCGTGTCGCCTAGGCTGAGTGGATGTTCAGCCCCGAGGGACCCGGCCTCCGTGAACTCGCCGTCCAGGCGCTGTCGTCCGTGGAGCACGGCTACGACCTGCTCGCGCCCAAGTTCGACCACACCCCCTTCCGCACCCCGGACCCGGTGCTGGAGTCCGTCGCCGCCGCCCTCGACGGCATCGGGCCCTTCACGGACGGGCTCGACCTGTGCTGCGGCACCGGCGCGGGCATGGACGTGCTGGCACGGGTGTGCCGGGAGAGCGTCACGGGTGTCGACTTCAGCGCCGGGATGCTCGACGTGGCCCGCCGCAACCACACGACCGCCGGGCAGCCCGACCCGTCCGGCCTCTCCGGCCTCTCAGAACCGTCCGGCCTCTCAGAACCGTCCGGACCGTCCGGCCTGACCGGCCCGTCCCGCCCGTCCCGGCCGCGGGGGCCGCGCACCGCCTGGGTGCGCGGCGACGCCCGCGCCCTGCCCTTCGGACCCGCCTTCGACCTCGTCGTCAGCTTCGGCGCCTTCGGCCACTTCCTGCCGCGCGAACTGCCCGGACTCTTCGCGCAGGTGCACTCGGTGCTGAGACCGGGCGGCGCCTTCGCCTTCCCCGTCCTCGCCCCGCCGCGCCCCACCCGGCCGGCCTACTGGATGCTGCTCGGCTTCGACGCCGTGATGCGGGTCCGCAACGCCGTGTGGCGGCCCCCGTTCGTCATGTACTACCGCGCCTTCCGACTCGGCACCGTCCTGGCCGAGTTGGAGCGGGTCGGCTTCACCACGGACCTCCGCGCCCTGCCCGAGTTCGGCCGTCGCGCCGACGGCAGCCCCCGCGCGCGGCTCCTGGTCGCCCGGCGGCCGCGCTGACGTCCCTCACACCGCCGCCGCCGGCACGGTGAACTCGTAGACCAGCGCGTCCTGCTGGGCGTCCACGACCAGGTCCGTGATCTCCAGCGGGCGGTCGTACTGGTCGTGCACACGACGCGTCACCCGGACCGACGAGGCGTCCGCGACCTGGGTGATGGCGTCCCGGTGGTGGAGGGTCAGACCCGCCTGGCGCATCCAGTCGTAGGCCCGCCGCAACTGGGCGGCCGCCGAGCCGTCCGCCCGGTCCCGGTAGCGGCCCAGCTCCTCCACCTCCGACAGCGCCACCGCCGAGAACGACGTCACCGCGGCGCGCAGCGTCCGGCCGTCGGGCGCGGCCGACTCGTAACGGTGGACCAGGGTCGGCCGCAGCGGCGCCAGCCCCAGCGCGGCGGCGTGCTCCGGCGACGGCGCCTCCCAGGTCACCGTCGCCCGGTCCACCGCCCGCGGATCGGCCCCGCGCACCCCCACCGGGAACGCCAGCGACACCGGCTCCTCCACCGGCCGGCCGGTCAGCACGGCATGGCTGCCCCGCCGGTCGGTGGTGACGAGACCGTCCCGCCGCAGCACCTCCAGCGCCTGCCGGACGGTCTCCCGGCTGACCCCGAAACGGCGGGCCAACTGCCGCTCGCCCGGCAGCCGTTCACCCGGCGGGACACCGCCGTCGCGCAACTCGTCGAGCAGCCGTGTCGCCACCCGCCAGTACAGCGGCGGCGCCTGGTCGTCGGGTAGCGGGGGTCCGTCGGGGTTGGTGCGGGCCATGCCGCGCCTCCTGTGGTCACAAGGTGTAGCCGTGCGGGCTCGTAACGCGACCACATCTAGCATTGGTCTAAACCACGAGGGAAGGGCGGCCCGCCGGTTCGGCCGAAACCCGATCCGCCCGCCCGCCCGCGCGCACGGCCCGCCGCCGACCACCGGCGCCGGGGCGTCCCTCAGGCGTACGACCGCAGCCAGCGCAGCTTCGCCGTCTGCTGGTACGGACCGCCGCCCTCGTGGTCGTTGAAGTCGTACACCTCGATGGCCTTGTCCTCGTGCGCCCACGCGTTGAACGCGGCGAACACCGTCGACGGGGGACACGTCTGGTCCTCCAGCGCCGCCGAGAACAGCGCGGGGGCCCGGCCGCGGGCCGCGAAGTGGACGCCGTCGAAGTACGACAGCGTGCGCAGCGCGTCCTCGGTGCGCCCGCGGTGCGTCTTCAGGTACAGGCCGACCTCGCGGTACGGGTGGCGGTCCGTCAGCGTCGTCGCGCGCGGGAAGTCGCACAGGAACGGCACGTCCGGCGCGACCGCCACCAGGTCGGGGACCAGCCCGCCCACGGCCAGGGTGATGCCGCCGCCCTGGCTCTCGCCCAGCGCCACGGTCCGCGTCGCGTCCGCCAGCGGATGCGAGCGGGCCGCCTCCACCGCGCGCACCGCGTCCGTGAACACCCGCCGGTAGTAGTAGTTCTCCGGCGCGTCGATGCCCCGGGTCATGAAGCCCGGGTACGCCGGCGCACCGCCCACCGGGTCGGCCGTGCCGCCCCCGCCGCCCCAGGCGCTGCCCTGGCCCCGGGTGTCCATCACGAAGTGCGCCCGGCCCGACGACGCCCACAGCAGGTGCTCGACGGGCAGCCCCCGCCCGCCGCCGTAACCCACGAACTGCACCACCAGCGGAAGCGGCCGCTCCGTCCCGGCCGGCACCACGAACCAGCCCTTGACCGGGTGACCGCCGAACCCGGCGAACGTCACGTCGAACACCTCGACGCCCGGCAGGCCGGCGTCGACCGGCTCGAAACGCGCGTCCAGCTCGTGCTCACGCGCCTCGTGGAGCGTCTTGGACCAGAAGGCGTCGAAGTCCTCGGGCTCCGGGGACGCGCTCCGGTACTCACGGAGCTCGTCCGGAGTGAGGTCGAACAGGGCCATCGACAACCGCCTTTGCGAGGGAGGACTGCGGATGATCACACCGTACGTGGACGATCCGGGTGGCCGCCAGGCCCATGGGGCCCCGCCCCACGCCACCCCACCCCACCGCATCCGCTCGGCAGGGGCCAGGGGGGTCAGGCCCGGCCGCGGCTCCAGTCCGGCCCCGTACGGGCCCACTCGTGCTCCCACTCGCCCAGCCGGTGCCGCAGCGAGATCCTGCGCAGGACACCGTTGCCGAGCAGCACCGTCACCGCGGCCGCGCCCGCCGCGGTGACGCCGAGGGTCACCGTGTGCTGCCACACCGCCACGTCACCCGGCGGGGCGGGCACGTCACGCCCCGCCGGGTCGAACCACACGTCCACCACGTCGCCGTCGCGCGTCCCGCCCGGCACCCGGGCCTCGGCCGTCCGTGTCCCCGCGCCGGGCTCCGTCCAGCTCACCCGCGCCTCGTAGGGGCGCTGCCTGCCGCCCTGCGCCACCGGCAGCCGCTCGGGCACGCTGCCCAGCACCTCGGCCCGTACGTGATGCCGCTCGGCCCGCTGGGCCGCGGCCAGGGAGCGCGCCTCGTCATGGGCCCACAGCCCGGCCAGCGCCCCGGCCAGCGGAGCCCCCACGCACAGCAGCACCGCGACGGCCACCGCCGTCCACGCCTCCAGCACGTCCGAGCGCCGGCGCAGCGGGTTGCGCCGCCAGCGCCAGCCGATGACCCGGGTTCGCATGTCGACCTCCTCGCCGTCACCGGGGCCCGGGGCCGGGCAGCACCCTGGCGGGACCGGTACGCCGCCGCCCGCGCGCCGTGCGCGCGGCCGGACGTCCCCACCGGCCCGGTACCCCGTCCGGCGCCGTTCGTGCGTGCCACGAGCCCCCCGCCACGGGGACGTCCACCGTGGCGGGGCACCCCGAAGCGGCAGCGGTCCCCGGCTTGCGTGTCACCACTGCTCCACCCACTGCTCCACCCCCTGTCCGGTCCGCCCGGCCCGCCGTCCGGGCCTCAGCCGAACCGTTCGATACGGACCCGGTCCACCGGCTGCCCCGCCGCGACGAGCAGCCGCGAGGCATGCTCCGCGAAGGCGTCCGAGCCACACACATAGGCTTCCCACCCACCGGGCGGCTGCTCGGCCAGGAGCGGCGCCACATGTGCCGCGCTCAGACGGCCCACCGGCACGCCCTCCGGCGCCGTCCGCGTGAACACCGGTGTGGTCTCCGCGCCCAGCTCCCGCGCGTAGATCAGCTCCTCGGGCCCCCGGGCGGACGCCAGCAGCCGCAGCGGCACGTCGAGGCCCCGCGCCCTGTGGTGCCGGACCATGGACATCAGCGGCACGATGCCCGAACCGGCGCCGAGCAGCAGCGCGGGCCGGTCGCCGGGCCAGGCGAAGAAGCCGCTGAGCGGGCCGCGCACCTCGACCGTGTCACCGGGCCGCGCCTCGGTGTGGAACCAGCCCGAGACCTCACCGCCCGGCACCCGGTCGAGCGTCAGCTCGATGTGCCCGGGGTCGTCGGGCGCGGACGCGATCGAGTAGTGGCGCTGGGCCGTGTAGCCGTCCGCGGCGGTCAGCCGCAGCATCAGGTGCTGCCCGGGCAGATGCCCCGCCCAGGCCGGCACCGCGAACCGGAAGGTCGCCGCGCGCGGCGTCTCCCGCCGGATCCCGGTCAGCGTCGCCGACTGCCAGGTGGAGGCGGTGGTGACGCCCACGGAGATCCGGCCGGGCACCGCGAAGCGGGTCGGGGGAGCGAAGACCTCAGTCACCGGAGTACCGCTGTTCCTCCCAGGGGTTGCCCCGCGCGTGGTACCCGTTGCCCTCCCAGAAACCGGGCTCGTCGTGGTCGAGCAGCGTGAGGCCCGCGATCCACTTGGCGCTCTTCCAGAAGTACAGGTGCGGCACCACCAGCCGTGCCGGGCCGCCGTGTTCGGGGGCCAGCGGCTCACCGCCGTACTCCCAGGCGATCCACGCCCGTCCGCCCGTGACGTCGGCCAGCGGCAGATTGGTGGTGTAGCCGGTGTGCGAGTAGGCGACGACATGGGTGGCGGACACATGGGGCTGGACCGCGCTCAGGAAGGCGTCCAGCGAGACGCCCCCGAACCGCACGCCGAACTTCGACCAGCTCGTCACGCAGTGGATGGCGCCCTCGTACGCGGACGGCGGCAGCGCGTGCGCCTCGTCCCAGGTCCAGGTGCGCGGCCGGGCCACCAGCCCGTCCACCCGGAACGTCCAGTCGGCCGCCGCCAGGTCGGGTGTGACCTCCGCGGACAGCACGGGCCAGTCGTCACCCGCGTCGTACTGGCCCGGCGGAAGCCCGGGGTCGTCCACGCGGGGGCGGCCGGTGAAGCCGCGGGTGACGTTCATTCCGGGTGCCGCCTGCCTGTGTGCCGTTCGCTTACGGCTTCAACGGTACGTGCACCGCCGGGCCGCCCTCGACCGGGGTGCTCCCGCGATCGTCACAGCCGTGTGAACTCTCCCGGGCCCGGGGAATAGCCGCCCGGTGATCCCCCTTGCACGAGGCGTGCCGGAAACCGGTCGTCCGCACGGCCGCCGCCCCGGCGACAGCGAAGGAGAGTGGGAGCCATGCCCAAGGCGTACGTCTTCACGCGGTACGGAGGCCCGGAGACCGAGGCGTTCGTCGACGTCGACCGGCCCCGGCCGGGCGCCGGGGAGATCCTGGTCGCGGTGCGCGCCGCGGGGGTCAACCCCGTGGACTGGAAGCAGCGTTCGGGCTACCGCCGCCCCGGCGAGACGGGTGAGCGCGTCTTCCCCGTGGTGTTCGGCAACGAGGTCTCCGGCGTCGTGGTCGAGACCGGCCCGGACGTGGCCGGCTTCGCCGCGGGCGACGAGGTCTTCGGCAACACCGTGGCCGGCGGCTACGCCGAGTACGCCCTGCTGCCCGTCGCCGTCGCCGCCCACAAGCCCGCCGCCCTGTCCTTCGCCGACGCCGCCACCCTGCCGGTGGCCGCGGCGACCGCGTACGACGGCGTCCGCCAGCTCGACCTGCCCGCCGGCGCGACCCTGCTGGTCACCGGGGCGGGCGGCGGGGTCGGCGCGGCCGTGACGCAGATCGCCCGCGCCGAAGGACTGCGTGTCGTGGGTGTGGCGAGCGAGGGCAAGAAGGACTTCGTGGAGTCGCTGGGCGCGGTGCACGTGCCCGCCGGAGCGGATCTCGCCGCACGCGTCCGGGCCGCCGCGCCCGACGGGATCGACGGCGTGTACGACCTGATCGGCGGCGCCGTGCTCGACGAGGCCGCCACCCTCCTCGCCGACCGCACCAAGCTGATCAGCGCGGGCGCGCCGGACGCCGTGGCGGAGCTCGGCGGGGCCCGGGTCGCCCGCGCCCGCACCGCGGCCGTCCTCGACGAGGTCGCCCGCCTCGTGGTCGACGGGAAGCTGGACCCGCACGTCACCCGGACCGTCCCGCTGGAGCGCGCGGCCGAGGCCCTGCGCGAGGTCGAGGACGGCCACGCCCGCGGCAAGATCGTGATCGAGGCCGCCGAATGAACCGACCGACCGGGGAGCACGTGATGGACGCCCGAAGAAGCGGCGCGCACGCCGATGGGACCACCGCGCACCACGAGGACGACGGCGTGCCCGGCGCCATGCGCGACACCGTGAGTGACGGCCGCGCACAGGTCGCGCGCACCCCTCATGGCCCCCATGCCCTTCACACCCCCCACGTCCTCGACAACCCCGCCCGCGCCGCGCTGACCGGGCCGCACGCGCACTTCGCCGAGCGGCGCGGCCGTGTGCTGCGCTACCCGGTGGACGTCACCCCGTGGCTGGCCCTGCCCGACGATCCCGGCCCCGACGACTGGGCGGACCTCGTGGCGCTGGTCGGACCGGGGACCGAGGTCCCGCTGCTCGGCTTCCGGGGCGAGGTGCCCGAGGGCTGGGAGGTCACCTTCCGGATGGAGGGCGTCCAGCTCGTCGACGACGGGCTCGCGGCGGCACCGGACGCGGAGGCGGTCCGGCTCGGCCCCGCCGACGTGCCCGAGATGCTCGACCTGGTGGAGCGCACCCGCCCCGGCCCGTTCCTGCCGCGCACCGTCGAACTCGGCACCTACCTCGGCATCCGGCGGGAGGGCGCGCTCGTCGCCATGGCGGGGGAGCGGCTGCACCCGCCGGGCTGGACCGAGATCAGCGCGGTGTGCACCGACCCGGCGTACCGCGGCGAGGGGCTGGCCACCCGTCTGATCCTCGCCGTCGCCCACGGTGTCCGGGAGCGCGGCGAGACCTCGTTCCTGCACACGGGCGCCGACAACACCGGCGCCATCCGGCTGTACGAGTCCCTGGGCTTCCGGCTGCGCCGCAGAACCGCCTTCCTGGCAGCCCGCGCACCACAACCCCTCCCGGTGGCCTGACGGGGGACCCACCGCGGGCCCGACGGGAGCGGCCGTGCCCCAGCCCCAGTCGCCCCATCCACCCTTGTCAGCGCTGACGCGGTGGCTGAACAGGAGGTCGAGGAGACCGCCGGTGTCCCGGTGGCCTGACGGGGACGTACTGCGGTCCGACGGGGGGCGGCCGGGGCCCAGCCCCATTCGCCCCCGCCCCGTTCACCCTGTCCGCTTCCGGTTCCGCCCTCACCGCTGACGCGGCGGCCGAGCAGGAGGTCGGGGAGATCGCCGGTGTCCCGGTGGCCTGACGGGGACGTACTGCGGTCCGACGGGGGGCGGCCGGGGCCCAGCCCCATTCGCCCCCGCCCCGTCCACCCTGTCCGCTTCCGGCTGCGCGTCAGCGTTGGGATAAGGTGGCGGGTCGGTCGGGGATCGTCCCGGCCCCGTCGTTCAGGAGGTGAGCGCAGTCGCCGTCGTACCGGCCCGTGCGGACGCGCCCCGATCGCCGCTCACCCCGCCCGAGGTCGTCGCCGCGCTGCGCGCCGCCGGGTGCGTGTTCGCCGAGGACGAGGCCGAGCTGATCCTCGCCGCCGCCCGCACCCCCGCGGAACTCGCCGCGATGGTCGACCGGCGGGTCTCCGGACTGCCCCTCGAACAGGTCCTCGGACAGGCCGAGTTCCACGGACTGCGCATCGCGGTGGAACCGGGCGTCTTCGTGCCCCGCCGCCGCACCGAGTTCCTCGTCGACCAGGCCCTCGCCCAGGCCCCGGACGCCTCCGTGGTCGTGGACCTGTGCTGCGGCTCCGGCGCGGTCGGCGCGGCCCTGGCCGCCGCGCTCGGACCGGTCGAACTGCACGCCGCCGACGTCGACCCCGTCGCCGTACGCTGCGCCCGCCGCAACCTCGCCCCGTTCGGCGGCCGGGCCCACACCGGCGATCTCTTCGACGCCCTGCCCGCCGAGCTGCGCGGCCGCGTCGGCATCCTCGCGGCGAACGTGCCGTACGTCCCCAGCGACGAGATCGCCCTGCTGCCCGCGGAGGCCCGCGACCACGAGCCGCTGACCGCCCTCGACGGCGGCCCGGACGGCCTCGACGTCCTGCGCCGCGTCGCCGCCGCCGCGCCCGACTGGCTGGCCCCCGGCGGCTGCCTCCTGGTGGAGACCAGCGAACGCCAGGCCCCGCGGGCGGCCGAGGAGTTCACCCGGGCCGGGCTGACCCCCCGCCTGGCCGTGTCCGAAGAGCTGTACACCACAGTGCTGATCGGCGTACGGCGGTGACCGTCCCGCGCCGGGTCAGTCCGGTGGCAGGGCCCGCGCGATGAGCAGGGCCACGTCGTCGTGGTTGTCCGGGTGGTGCAGGCGCCGCAGCAGCAGGTCGCAGACCTCCTCCAGCGGGCGGGCCGGATCGTCAAGGAGCGCCAGCATCATGTCCAGCCGCTCGTCCAGCGAGTGCCGCCGGGTCTCCACCAACCCGTCCGTGTAGAAGACCAGTTCGTCGCCGGGGGCGAAGTCGACCGTGGTGGTGGAGAAGGCCACCCCGCCCACCCCCAGCGGCACCCCCGTGGGCAGTTCGAGCAGTTCGGCGGGGCGCCCGGCACGCACCCTGGCCGGCGGCAGATGGCCCGCGTTGGCGATCCGGCACCGACCCAGCAGCGGATCGTGGACGGCGTACACACAGGTCGCGATCGAGTGGTCCAGATCCGACGTGATCTTGTCCAGATGTTCCAGGAGCCGCGCCGGATCGAGGCCGAGGGCCGCCAGCGTGGTGGTCGCGGTCCGCAGCCGGCCCATCGTGGCCGCCGCGCCCACCCCGCTGCCCATCACGTCCCCGACGACGAGCGCGGTCTTGCCGCCCTCCAGCGGGATCACGTCGAACCAGTCCCCGCCGACCTCGCTGGTCGCGCCCGCCGGCTGGTAGCGCGAGGCCACCTCCAGACCGTTCGTCACCGGCGGCCGGCCGGGCAGCAGGCTGCGCTGGAGGGTGAGCGCGGTGGTGCGGGCGTTCTGGTACCAGCGGGCGTTGTCGATCTGCACCGCCGCCCGCGCGGCCAACTCCCGGGCGAGCAGCACGTCGTCCTCGTCGAACGGCGCCGGATTGCACGTCCGTTTGAGATCGAGCGCGCCCAGCACCTCGCCCCGCGCGATCAGCGGCACCGCCAGGTACGAGTGCAGGCCCGCCCGCGCCAGCAGCGTCGCCGCCTCGGAGGAGCGTGCGATCCGCAGCAGGTCGTCGTCCTTGACCTGCGCCACCACCACCGGGCGCCCGGTGCGCACGCACTCGGTGATCAGGAGGTCCGGGGCGTAGCGGGCCGGCCGGCCGTGCGGATCGGCGGCCCGTACGGCGTCCGTCTCCTGCTCGGCGCGCACCGCGAGCGCCCGGAGCACGGCGGGTTCGGTGGGCCCCAGCGTGCTGCGGCGGCCCTCCACGACCGCGTCGAGCAGATCCACGGACGCCACGTCGGCCAGCTCGGGCACGGCGAAGTCGGCCAGTTCGCGGGCGGTGCGGTCCAGTTCCAGGGTGGTGCCGATGCGGGCGGAGGCGTCGGCGATCAGCGCGAGGCGGCGGCGCGCGGCCTCCGCCTCGATGCCCGCCCGGTACTGCTCGGAGATGTCGACCACCGACAGCGCGACGCCGAGCACGGTGCCCACGGCGTCCTCCAGCCGGTACATCGACAGCGACCAGGCGTGGTCCTCCTCCGGGTCGGCCGGGGTGCGGCCCACGGTGGGCCGGTCCACCAGCGGCACACCCGTGGCCAGCACCCGGTGGGCCGCCTCCTCCATGGTGTCGACGTCCACCAGCGGCAGCAGTTCCCGGGTGGTGCGCCCCGTGTGCTCGTCCGCCGGGATGCCGTTGATCTTCACCAGGGCCGGGTTGACCGACACATAGCGCAGCTCCCGGTCCAGCACGGCGAGCCCGATGGGTGACTGCGTCACCATCCGCTCCGACAGCGCCACGTCCTGTTCGAGCCGGCGCACCGTCGACCGGTCGGCCGCGAGCCCCAGCGCGAACACGTCGCCCCGGTCGTCCAGCAGGCGCATGTTGCGGAACTCCACGATGCGGGTGCCCCCGCCCTTGACGCGGATGGGGAACGCGCCGGCCCAGCTGCGGCCGGTGCGCATCACGTCGGAGAAGAGCTCGTTGGCCAGCTCGGCGTGCTGCTCGTGCACCATCAGCCGGGCCGCGTACCGCCCGAGGGCCTCCCGCGCGGAGTAGCCGAACAGCTCCTCGGCCTGCGGGCTCCACAGCACGATGTGGCCCCGGACGTCCAGTACGACCGAGGCCACCCCCAGCACGTCGAGCAGTCCGCTCGGACGCAGGGGTCCGTCTCCCTCGGCCATGCGAGCCTCGGCTGGACTCATTCCACGCACCGCCTTCGACCGGTCGCACGGCACGCCGTCCCCCGTGCCGACTCCCCTTGTTCCACCGCGCTCGCACCGGAGTCTCCGCCGGAGCCGCAGTCCTCCTCCACCATCCCTCAACACGGCGGCGGGTGTACGGCAAAGCGCGCACGACGGCGGCGCCGGGCGCGTCACAGGGGCGCGCGTTCATCCCGCCGTCGCCTGTATTGGTCTGTACATGCCTAGCCGGGCGGGTCAGACTGTGCGCCGAAACGCGCAGCCCACCCCCCGAACCCGAGGAGCAGGCCCATGCCCGCGTCCGCCCGGCAACGTTGTCACGCGGTCCTCACCGGACTCGTCGCCCTCGCCACCGCCGTCGTCGTGTCCTCCGCCACACCCGCCTCGGCCGCCGACACCTGGACCGAGGTCGGCTCCGACCGCGCCGACCCCCTCACCGAGAGCCAGGGCCTGACCTCCGTCGAGGTCCCGGCCGGCAGCCCCAACCGGTACACCGGCATCGGCACCATCCCCTTCGACGTGGCCGTGCGCGGCTGGAACCACGTCGGCGACCCCGACGCCTCCTACGACGGCCACTACATCGAGCCCTACCAGCGCGACGACGGCGGCTCGAAGATGTTCCGCGTCCAGGCGCCCGACGGGACCCGGTCCGAGTACGTCCACGCGCTGAGCCCCGGCGAGGCGCTCAACAACTCCTGGGTCGCCGTCTCGCCGGGCGGACAGTGGATGCTCTCCGGCGAGTGGGGCACGATGACCCGGCTGCTGGTCTTCCCGACCCCCGGCGTCAACCCGGCCACCTCGCCCTCCGCGAACCTGCCGCAGGCGTCCACGGTGCGCCTCGACCACGCGGTGCGCGACGTGCAGGGCTGCGACTTCTCCGGCCCGACCACGCTGCTGTGCTCCTCCGACGACCCCGAGGGCAGCCTCTTCGGCATCACCAAGCCGCTGCTCCGGATCGACCTGTCCGCCGAGCCGAACGGCACCGGCGACGTGTCCGGGCACGTCACGGCGGTGCGCCAACTGCCGCTGCGCAGCGCGTGCTCCGGGACGTTCGAGGCGGAGGGCATCGACTACGACCGGCGCACCGGCACCCTGCGGGTGATCGTCGTGTCGCCGGGGTTCTGCGTGCTGACCGACAGCAAGACGTACCGCTTCACCCGCGGCTGACCCCGTTCGGCCGGACCCGCCGCGGATGGTGCTCTTCCCGTCCGGGGTGGTTTTCTGGTGGCGTGGCGCGGTACGCGGAGTCCGCGGTACCGCGCCGCAGCCACGAGAGGAGCGATCACGATGGACCGTGAGCGAGCGCACGAAGAACCCGTCTCGGTCGAGATCAGCGGATGCAGCAAGGAAGACGCCCGGATCGTGTTCGACACGCTGTGCGCGTGCTTCGAGTCCGACCGGAGCGCGGAGGACGTGCCCCAGCAGCTCCACGAGACACGTCCGATGGTGTGGCTCGGCACGTTCGAGGTGACCGACGCCCACACCTGCCGGCCGCCGGACCGCCTCGCGGCCTCCGTCGAGGCCGACGCGCAGGGCGGCTACTGGGCGATCGACCGCCTCCGCACCACCCTGGACTCCCTCTTCACGGTCCGTGACCTCACCTCGGCCTCGGGCGACCAGGAGAGGGAACTCCACGTCCTCCTGGAGAACCGCTGACCCACGGGCCCGCCGTACGGCGTTGTGCAACTTGTTGCATAAACGGGGTGGCCTCCTCTACAACTGAGGGGACCGCTCACGTACGGAGGGCCCCATGAGTCGTTATCCGCATCTGCTGAAGCCGTTGGACCTGGGGTTCGTGACCCTGCCGAACCGGGTGCTGATGGGGTCGATGCACGTGGGGCTCGAGGAGGCCGAGCGGGGTTTCGAGCGGATGGCGGAGTTCTACGCGGCCCGGGCCCGCGGCGGTGTGGGTCTGATCGTCACCGGCGGCATCGCCCCCAACGAGGAGGGCCGGCCGTACGAGGGCGGGGCGAAGCTCACCACGCAGGAGGAGGCCGGGCGGCACGCCCTCGTCACGCGGGCGGTGCACCGGGCGGGCGGTCTGATCGCCCTGCAGATCCTGCACTTCGGCCGCTACGCCCACCACCCCGGCCTCGTCGCCCCCAGCCCCCTCAAGGCCCCGATCAGCGCCCACGTCCCCCGGGAGCTGACCGACGCGGAGGTCGAGCGCACCGTCGAGGACTACGTCCGCACGGCCCGCCTGGCCCGCCGCGCCGGCTACGACGGCGTGGAGATCATGGGCTCCGAGGGTTATCTGATCAACGAGTTCACCGCCGCCCGCACCAACCACCGCACCGACCGCTGGGGCGGCTCCTACGACAACCGCATCCGCTTCCCCGTCGAGATCGTCCGCCGGGTCCGTGAGGCCGTCGGCGCGGACTTCGTCATCGTCTACCGCCTGTCCATGCTCGATCTCGTCCCCGGCGGCTCCACCCTCGACGAAGTGATCACCCTCGCCAGGGCCGTCGAGGCGGCGGGCGCCACCCTGATCAACACGGGCATCGGCTGGCACGAGGCCCGCATCCCCACCATCGCCACCCCGGTGCCGCGCGGCGCCTACACCTGGGTCACCAGGAAACTGATGGGCGAGGTCGCCGTCCCCCTGATCACCACCAACCGCATCAACACCCCCGAACTCGCCGAGGAACTCCTGGCGAGCGGCTGCGCCGACATGGTCTCCATGGCCCGCCCGATGCTCGCCGACCCCGACTTCGTCGCCAAGGCCGCCGCCGGCCGCCCCGAGGCCGTCAACACCTGCATCGGCTGCAACCAGGCCTGCCTCGACCACACGTTCAGCGGCCGGATCACCTCCTGCCTGGTCAACCCCCGCGCCTGCCACGAGACCGAACTCGTCCTCACCCCCACCCGCCGCGCCAAGCGCGTCGCCGTCGTCGGCGCGGGCCCGGCCGGCCTGGCCTGCGCCATCGGCTGCGCCGAACGCGGCCACCACGTCACCCTCTTCGACGCCGCCGGCGAGATCGGCGGACAGCTCAACATCGCCCGCACCGTCCCCGGCAAGCAGGAGTTCGACGAGACCCTGCGCTACTACCGCCACCGCCTCGACGAACTCGGCGTCGACGTACGCCTCGGCACCCGGGCCGGCGCCGACGACCTCACCGGCCACGACGAGATCGTCGTCGCCACCGGCGTCACCCCCCGCACCCCCGACATCCCCGGCACCGACCACCCGAGCGTCCTCGGCTACCTCGACGTCCTGCGCGACCGTGCCCCCGTCGGCGAACGCGTCGCCGTCCTCGGCGCCGGCGGCATCGGCTTCGACGTCGCCGCCTACCTCACCGACCCCGGCGACCACACCAGCCAGGACCCCGAAGCGTACTTCCGCGCCTGGGGCGTCGACACCGCCTACCGCACCCCCGGCGGCCTCACACCCCCAAACCGCCCCACCCCGCCCCGCACCGTCCACCTCCTCCAGCGCAGGACCACCAAGGTCGGCGCCGGCCTCGGGAAGACCACCGGCTGGATCCACCGCACCGAACTCGGACACCGCGGCGTCACCATGCACCCCGGCGTCCGGTACGACCGCATCGACGACGCCGGACTCCACATCACCGTCGGCGGCGAGAGCACCGTGCTCGACGTCGACACCGTCGTCCTGTGCACCGGACAGGAACCCCGCCGCGACCTCTACGAGACCCTCCTCGCCGCCGGACACACCCCCCACCTCATCGGCGGCGCCCACACCGCGACCGAACTCGACGCCGAACGAGCCATCCGGCAGGGCACCGAACTGGCGGCGGCGCTCTAGCCGCCACCGCACCCGTCCGTGCCGTCTTCCTAGGATGAGCCCATGTCACTCCCGCACGCGATCCTCACCGCCCTCCTGGAGAAGCCGTCCTCGGGGCTGGAGCTGACCCGCCGCTTCGACAGGTCCATCGGCTACTTCTGGTCGGCGACGCACCAGCAGATCTATCGCGAGCTGGGAAAGCTGGAGGCCGACGGGCTGATCCGCACCCTGCCGGCCGAGCAGCCGGCCCGCGGGCAGCGCAAGAGCTACGAGGTCCTGCCCGCGGGCCGTGGCGAACTGGCCCGCTGGACCGCCGCCGCCCAGGAGCCGAAGCCGCTGCGCGACACCCTGCTGCTGCGGCTGCGGGCCGCCGCGGTCGTCGGCACCGGCGGACTCGACGCCGATCTGCGCCACCATCTCGACCTGCACCGGCGCCGGTTGGCCGAGTACGAGGCCATCGAGCGCCGGGACTTCCCGCCGGGCAGCGACAGCCCCGAGGACCGCCTGCGCCATCTGGTCCTGCGCGCGGGCATCGACCTGGAGACCTTCTGGACCCGGTGGCTCACCCACGCGGCGCGGGAGATCGAGGAGTTGACCGGGGAACGCGGGGAGCCGACCGGGGGAGAGGACCCCGGCCGGGACTGACGGCGGTCAGAGGCGGTACGGCTTCTTGCGGCGGCGCAGGTACCAGCCGGCCGCGATCACACCCGTGCCGACGAGTGCCGCGCCGATGCCCAGGGTGAGCGGGCCGTAGTCGCGGGCCGCGCCGCCGATGCCGCCCAGCACGCCCCGCGGTGTCGACGAGGCGGTGGTCGGCGCGGCCGGGGCGGCCGACGTGGAGGAGATCGTCGGCGCGGAGTTGGGCGAGACGATCACGGACTGGGTGCCCGCCGTGCCGCCGTTGGAGCAGACGACGATCACCGTGTAGGTGCCCGGTGTGACGTTCGACCAGGCCGCCGACTGGCTGACGGTCGTCCCGGCCAGCGCCGACTGCCGGCCCTGGGCGAAGGTCGCCTGGCCGCTGTTCAGCAGCGAGGCGTTGCCCCAGCTGCCGTTGGTCTGCGAGCAGGCGCTGGTCACCACCGACACGGTGGAGCCGGACGTGCTCACCGAGATGCCGGAGACGGCGCCGGACGGAGCAGCCAGGACGATCGGCAGCGCGGCGGCCGCCAGCACGGGGCCGGAGCGGAGGAGGAGTCTGGATGTGCGCATGGGGGTGCCCTCCGGCGGCACGGTCGGCGGAACGTCCCGTGCGCCGCCAGGGTAGGGGAACGTCCGTGCTGCCTCAGGGGCAGCCAACGCGCCCCGGGCCCCCGCCGCATGCGGACCGCCCCCGGCCAGGTGACGCGCTGCGCCGTCCGGGGGAATCCTCGGGCGCCTCACGAACCGGTGCCGGCACCCGCTCCGGTGGTCACCTTCAGCTCCGCCGAGTAGCCGCCCCAGGTGCCGTCCGGCAGCTTGGCCCGCAGGCGCACCCGGTGGGCCGCCCCGGCCTCCCGGCCCAGGTAGAAGCTGTACGTCGACCGGCCCTTCGGCGGCTCGCCGCCCCACACCAGGGAGGTCGCCGCGGCGCCGTCGAGCCGGATCTGGTACTCGGTGACGACCCCGTCGGTGCGCGGCGGGTCCCAGGACAGGTCCATGTAGTACGCCCCGTCGTCGCCGCGGTGGGTCGTCGCCCGGAAGGACGTCGGCGCGGTGTCCCGTCCGTCGTCGGTGCCCGGCGTGGTGAGGCGCACGGCGGCGCTGGCGGGGGAGAGGTTGTCGGCCGCGTCGCGGGCCCGCACGCTGAACGCGTAGCGGGTGCCGGGGCGCAGCCCGGTGACCACCGTCGCGGTCTGCGCGCCGCCCACGCTGTGGATCTTCGTCGTGCCCTGGTAGACGTCGTACGAGGCCACGGACCGGTCGTCCCTCGACGCGGTCCAGGACAGCTGGGCCGCCCGGCTGCCCACCGCCCTGCCGCGCGGCTCGCCCGGCCGGGTCGGCGGCGAGTCGTCCGCGGCGACGGCGGCCGGTGTGCGGGCCCGCACCTGGCGGCTGGGCGGGCCGAGACGCCCGTCGGTGTCCCGGGCCCGCACGGTGAAGGCGTAGGCGGTGGACGGGGTGAGCCCGATGACGTCCACCATGTGCTCGGAGGCCGGCACCTCGCGGACCTTCGTGCGGTCGCGGTACACCTCGTAGGTGTCGATGCCGGGACCGTCGGTCAGCGCGTTCCACATCACGTGCACACTGGTGGCGCTGCCCGCCGCCGCGGTGACGCCCGTCGGCGCCCCCGGCATCCGCCCGCTCTCGCCCTCGGCCGATGCACCCCACCCGCAGGCGGTCACCAGCAGCAGGGCCGCCAGACTCGGCACCTGGGCCCACCGAACGCGTCGCACGGCTCCGCCTCCCCGGGAACGGCCACACGGCAAAGGTCCGGACCAATATGGCCCGGCGCGGCGGTCCCGGCAAGAGGGCCGCGTTGGTGAGCATCGGTGAACGTTACGTATGCTGAGTTTCCTCACGGCTGAACTCACCAGGAGGGCTTGGGAGTTCATGCCTGTGGCGCGGAACGCTGTCGTCGCTGATCCCGCGCCGGCGAGGGCGGCCGGGGTGACCTGATCCGACATGGATCAGGTCCCCGGCCCCCGTTCGCCGACGGAACCCGTCGGCCGACGGCCGACGGGTACCCCTCACACCTTCCGGTAGGAGTACGCCTCGACGGCCGCCGCCTCCACCGCGTCCAGGTCCGCGCCCGCGGACGCCGTGACCACCGCGGCCACCGCCCCCTCGACGAACGGCGCGTCCACCAGGCGTGTGCCGTCGGGGAGTTCGTCCCCCTCCGCGAGCAGCGCCTTCACGGTGAGCACCGCGCTGCCCAGATCGGTGAGGACGGCGACCCCGGCGCCCCGGTCCACGGACGCGGCCGCCGCGGCGATCAGCTCCGCGCTGGTGCCGAGCCCCCCGCCCTCCGTACCGCCCGCCGCGGCGAGCGGCACCGCCGTCGCCCCGCCCGCGAGCCCCTTCGCCAGCTCGGCGACCGACGCGGCCACCTCCGCGCTGTGCGACACCAGCACGATCCCGACCAGCTTCCCGTCACTCACCCGCGGCCTCCACGAGTGCGGCGACGAGCAGCGCCGAGGAGGTCGCGCCCGGGTCCTGGTGGCCGATGCTGCGCTCCCCGAGATAGCTCGCCCTGCCCTTGCGGGCCTGGAGCGGAACCGTCGCCAGGGCGCCCTCCTCGGCGGCCGTGCGCGCCGCGGCGAACCCGTCGCCGAGCGCGTCCACGGCCGGCACCAGCGCGTCGATCATGGTCTTGTCGCCGGGCGCCGCACCGCCGAGCGCGACGACCCCGTCCACGCCCGCCCGCAGGGCCGCGGCGAACTCGTCCTCGCCGACCTCGGCCGCGTCGCCGAGCGCCTTGCCCGCGCGGCGCAGCAGCGTCCCGTACAGCGGCCCGGACGCGCCGCCGACCGTCGAGATCAACTGGCGTCCGGCGAGCGTCAGTACGGCACCCGGCGTGGCGGGTGCCTCCTTCTCCAGCACGGCCGTCACGGCCCTGAACCCCCGCTGGAGGTTGCTGCCGTGGTCGGCGTCCCCGATGGCCGAGTCGAGAGCGGTGAGCCGTTCCGCCTCGCGGTCGACGGACGCGGCGACCGCGGCCATCCAGCGGCGGAAGAAGTCGGCGTCGAGCACTGGATCTCCTTGCGTCATAGGTACGTTGGTCGGATCTGCCGCGATGTCACGTCCGCGGCGGGGTCACATCCCCCAGCGCAGACCGGGCGTCCGCACCGGCGCGTCCCACAGCCGCAGCAGCTCCTCGTCCGCCTGGCACAGCGTGACCGAGGCTCCGGCCATGTCGAGCGAGGTGACGTAGTTGCCGACGAGCGTGCGGGCCACGCTCACCCCGCGCTCGCCGAGCACCCGCTGCACCTCGGCGTTGAAGCCGTACAGTTCGAGCAGCGGGGTGGCGCCCATCCCGTTGACCAGGACGAGGACCGGATCGCGCGGGGCGAGGTCGTCGAGGACGGCGCCGACCGCGAAGTCCGCGATCTCGCCGGAGGTCATCATCGCGCGCCGCTCACGGCCCGGCTCGCCGTGGATGCCGATGCCCAACTCCAGCTCCCCGGGCGGGAGGTCGAAGGTCGGGCTGCCCTTGGCCGGGGTGGTCACGGCGCTCAGCGCGAAGCCGAAGCTGCGGGAGCTCTCGTTGACCTGGCGGGCGATCGACTCCACGCGCTCCAGGGGCTGCCCCTCGGCCGCGGCGGCGCCGGCGATCTTCTCCACGAACAGCGTCGCGCCCGTGCCGCGCCGGCCCGCGGTGTAGAGGCTGTCGGTGACCGCGACGTCGTCGTTGACGAGCACCTTGGCGATCCGGATGCCCTCGTCCTCGGCGAGTTCGGCCGCCATGTCGAAGTTGAGCACGTCACCGGTGTAGTTCTTCACGATGAACAGCACGCCCGCGCCGCTGTCCACGGCGGCCGCGGCCCGCGCCATCTGGTCCGGCACCGGGGAGGTGAACACCTCGCCGGGACAGGCCGCCGAGAGCATCCCGGGACCCACGAAACCGCCGTGCAGCGGCTCGTGCCCCGATCCGCCGCCGGAGACCAGCGCGACCTGACCGGCCACGGGAGCGTCCCGCCGTACGATCACCCGGTTGTCCACGTCGACGATCAGGTCGGGGTGGGTGGCCGCCATACCGCGCAGCGCGTCCGCCACCACGGTCTCCGGGACGTTGATCAGCATTTTCATCGGTACCTCCTGGTGAGCCTTGCGCGCGGCCTTGGTGGTCCTCTGTGGGAAGTATCTGCCGTCCGCGGACGAAGGTCACCTCCGGGTGCGCGCTACGCTCACGGCATGCGGATCTCCGTCTCCTCCGACATGGACGAACCCGTCGCCCGCCTCCTCCTCGCCGAGCTGGGCAGGCGCGGGCACGAGGTGCGCGCGTACGGCGCGCTGGAGCCCGGTGCGGACCCGCGGTGGGCCTTCTGCTCCGAGGCGGCGGCCCGGGACGTGGCCGACGGCGCCGCCGACCAGGCGGTCGTGTGCTGCTGGACCGGTACGGGCGCCTCGATCGCCGCGAACAAGGTGCCGGGGGTGCGGGCGGCGCTGTGCACCGACGCGTACACCGCCGAGGGCGCCCGCCGCTGGAACGACGCCAACGTCCTCGCCCTCGGCCTCCGCCTCACCTCCGGACCCCTCCTGAGGGAGATCCTGGACGCCTGGTTCGCCACCGCGGCCGGCGAGGACGCCGAGGACCGCGAGAACGGCGCGCACCTGGCCCGGCTGGACTCCGCCGGGGCCTGACCCCGCCGGTCAGTGGGCGCCGAGCCCGCCGCCGCCGAACGAACCGCTCGACCCCTTGCTCCAGCGGGGGCGGTCCTTCGACGTGCCCGGGCGGGTCTGCATGTTGCTCAGGTCGTACGGGGTGAGCGGACGCTCCCCCTTGGGGATCCGCGGTATCTCCTCGGGCTCGCGGTTCTCCCGGATCTCGTGGACCGCGCCGTCCGGAGGCAGGTGCGGCTGTTCCTCGGGGCGGGGCCGGGGCGACTCGCGGTACTTGACGCGGGAGCCCAGCCAGAAGCTCCCGGCGAGCACCGCCAGGACGGCCACGGCCACCACGAAGAGCACAAGACTCATCAGACCGCTCGCGGCGGCCAGCTGCATCGATACGGTACTCATACCCACCCGATACCCCGACGATAATGGGACGAACCGGACGCAATGTGTGACCGTCCGGCGACAACGGGCAACCGGGAAAAGGGTTTTGACCGGGCGCCGAACGGCTACCCGACCAGTGTGAGCCCGCCGACCCCGCAGCAGGAGCTCTACCGCTTCCTGGAGGACCGCTTCGCCTGCGCGCAGGCGTGCGCCGAGTGCGCCCGCGTGTGCGTCCTGCGCGCGAGCCTGCTCGACCCGGACGGCACGGACGAACAGGAACGCGCACGGCGGCAGGGGATCATGTGCGCCGAGGTCTGCGAGGTGACCTGCCGGCTGCTGTCCGAGCAGAGCAGCCAGGACGAGACCGGCGTCCGCGTCCAGCTGGAGTGGTGCCGGACGGTCTGCCTGGACTGCGCCCACGCCTACGACGGCCGCACGGGCGCCGAAGGGGTCGCGGCGGCCTGCCGCGCCTGCGCACGCGCCTGCACCGACTTCCTCGCCCTGCTCGACTGACGGCCCGGGCGCACCCACCCGTTCCGCCGCGCCGCGCGGCCGTGGCATCGTGGACGCGGAGCGGAGGTGACCCGATGACCGACACGGACCCCGGACTGTTCGGCCCGGCCTCCGTGACCTGGCAACTGCACTCCGACCCCATGATGTGGGTCGCCGGCATCCGCGCGCTCTACCTCCAGGCGCTCCACCCCCGCGCGGTG
Organism: Streptomyces sp. NPDC026672; assembly: GCF_040638185.1. NCBI lineage: Bacteria > Bacillati > Actinomycetota > Actinomycetes > Kitasatosporales > Streptomycetaceae > Streptomyces > Streptomyces sp. NPDC026672. Next base: position 118,936 of record NZ_JBEZXS010000008.1, on the reverse strand, counting down.
CGCGGCGTCACCCAGAACTCCGACTTCCGCCACGACGCCTGGGGCCGGCTGCTGCGCACCGCGCGCTTCGTCGGCACCACCACCTACGGCACCACCCGGGCCGCCGAGGACGCCGGCGCCCGGGTGCGCCGGATCCACAGCCGGCTGAGGGCCACCGACCCCGCCACGGGCGAGCCCTACGGCATCGACGAACCCGACCTGCTGCTGTGGGTGCACTGCGCCGAGATCGACTCCTACCTGCACGTCGTACGCCGCTCCGGCTTCCCCCTCACCGACGACCTCGCCGACCGCTACGTCGCCGAACACCGCGCGAGCGCCCGCCTGGTCGGCCTCGACCCCGACGCCGTACCCGCCGACCGCGCCCGACTCGCCGCCTACTTCGAGCGGACCCGCCCCGAACTCGCCGCCGGCGCCGAGGCCCGCGAGGTGGACGACTTCCTGCGGCACCCTCCCGTCCACCCCCTGCTCCTCCCGGCCCGCGCACTGCTGTGGCACCACGTCGCCCACCTCGCCTACGCCTCCCTGCCGCCGTACGCCCACGAGCTCTACGGCAGACCGGCCCCCGCGCCCGCCACCGTCACCCGCCGCCTGCGCACCACCGGCGCCCTGCTGCGCGCCGTCCCCGCCCGGGTGCGCTGGCAGCTCCCGCCCCGGCACATCCTGGGCGCCATGGCCCGGCTCGGCCCCGAAGCACGCCCGTCGCCGTACAAAGCCGTACCGCGGGCCGCCATACTGGGCGGACGGCGGGGGCGTCGCGGGGCGGGCCGGCGAGCACGCCCCGACACGGCACGGGTGACGGGGGAGACGGACGCGCGATGGCGGACACCAGGCTGATCCAGGGCCGGTACCGGCTGCTCGACCCGATCGGGCGGGGCGGCATGGGCGAGGTGTGGCGCGCCCAGGACGAGTCCCTCGGCCGGCACGTCGCCGTCAAGTGCCTGAAACCGGCCGGCCCCCACCACGACCAGTCCTTCACCCGCCTCCTGCGCGAACGCTTCCGCCGCGAGGCCCGCGTGGCCGCCGCCCTCTCCCACCGCGGCGTCACCGTCGTCCACGACTTCGGCGAGGACGACGGAGTCCTCTACCTCGTGATGGAACTGCTGGAGGGCCGCAACCTCGGCCAGCTCCTGGCGGACAACGAGAAGAACCCGCTGCCCGTCGCCGACGTCCTCGACATCGCCGACCAGGTCACCGACGCCCTCGCCTACACCCACCAGCAGGGCATCGTGCACCGCGACCTGAAACCCGCGAACATCATGCGGCTCACCGACGGCACGGTGAAGATCTGCGACTTCGGCATCGCCCGCCTCGGCCACGACACCGGACTCACCTCCCGCCTCACCGCCACCGGCATCGCCATGGGCACCCCGCACTACATGTCGCCCGAGCAGATCGGCGGCGAGGAGGTCGACCAGCGCAGCGACCTCTACTCACTGGGCTGCGTCCTGTACGAGATGGCCACCGGGGCGCCCCCGTTCGACCTGGAGGACACCTGGTCGATCCTCGTCGGCCACCGCGACACTGCACCCGTCCCACCGCGCAGCCACCGCCCCGACCTGCCCGCCTACCTGGACGCGGTCATCCTCGACCTGCTCGCCAAGACACCGGACCGACGCCCCGACGACGCACGCGAGGTGGGCCGCCGCCTCGACGCCGGACGCACCGCCCCCGGCCACGAGCCGACCGCGGCGACCACCCGGCCCGCACCCGACCGGGCCGCACCCCGCGATCCCCGGCTGCCCTCCTGGACCCGCGGCATGACCACCGGGCACAAGGCCACCGGCCCCGCCCCGCGCACGGCCCCGGGCGACCCCGCGGCCGCACTCACCGCCGAGTGGACCGTCCGCCCGCCCACCGGCGCCCTCCCCACCCCCGCCCCGCCGGCCACCGCCGCCCCGTCGGCCACCCCCGCCCCGCCCGACCCCACGGCCACGCCCACCCCGGACCCGGAGGCCGTCGCCGCGCTCGCCGCACGCCACAACGCCGCCCTCAGCCTGGGCCGGCTCGGCCGCTGGAGCGAGGCCGGCGAGATGCACCGCACGACGGCCGGCGAACGCGCGCGGCTGCTCGGCGCCGACCATCCCGACACCCTCACCAGCCACTACGAGCACGCCTTCACCCTCAGCCGCACCGGCCGCCCCGCCGACGCCCTGCGCGCCTACACCGAGGTCGCCCGCGCCCGCGGCCGCGTCCTCGGCGAGGACCACCCCGACACCCTCGCCGCCCGCCAGGAGACCGCCTACGTCCTGGGCCAGTCGGGCCGCCACTCCGACGCCCACCAGGTCTACGCCTCGGTCCTGGCCGCCCGCGAGCGCACCATGGGCACCGACCACCCCGACACCCTGCGCTGCCGGCACAACCTCGCCTTCAACCTCAGCAGACTCGGCCGCCTCGACGACTCGTACCGCATGGCCCACGACGTGGCCTCCGCGCGCGCCCGCGTCCTCGGCCCCGAGCACCCCGACACCCTGGTCACCCTCTACGAGGTCGCCTACGCGCTCGGCCAGCTGGGCCGCTGGGAGGAGGCGCTGCGCACCTACCGCGAGGTCGCCGCCGCCCGTGCCCGCACCCTCGGCCCCGACCACGCCGACACCCTCGCCGCCCGCTACGAGATCGGCATCGGACTCGGCCGGCTCGGCCGCAGCGCCGACGCCCTCGCGCACTACCGGGAACTCGTCGCCGACCGCACCCGCGTCCACGGCCCCACCCACGCCGAGACCCTCCGCGCCCGCCACGGCATCGGCGTCAACCTCGGCCGGCTCGGCCGCTGGGAGGAGGCCCTCGCCGAGTCCCGCGACGTGTGCGAGCTGCGCCGCCGCGCCCTCGGCCCCGAACACCCCGACACCCTGGTCAGCCGACGCGAGGTCGCCGTCGGACTGGGGGGGCTCGGCCGCTGGTCCGACGCGCTCGCCGAGTACCGCCAGGTCGCCGCCGCGCGCGCCCGCGTCCTCGGCCCCGACCACCCCGACACCCTCGCCGGCCGCAACGACGAGGCCCACTGCCTCGAACAGCTCGGCCGGGGCGCCGAGGCCGCCGCGCTGTACCGGCGGGTCGAGGCACTGCGCGGACGGCGGGCACGGGCGTCCGGCGGACAGTGAGGGTGTCGGGGTGGCCGGCGCGGCACGCCTCGGACCGACGCAGATCATCACGTGTTACGAAGAACCATGCCTGCACACAAGGGTTCCGGGACGTACGACGCCGTCGTCGTGGGCGGCGGCCACAACGGTCTGGTCGCCGCCGCCTACCTGGCCCGCGCCGGACGCTCCGTCCTGGTCCTGGAACGCCTGGACCACACCGGCGGCGCCGCCGTGTCCACCCGCCCCTTCACCGGGGTCGACGCCCGCCTGTCGCGCTACTCCTACCTGGTCAGCCTGCTGCCCCGGAAGATCGTCCGCGACCTCGGCCTCGACTTCCGGGTCCGCGGGCGCGCCATCTCCTCGTACACCCCCGTCGAACGCGGCGGGCGCGCGACGGGACTGCTCGTCGGCGGCGGCGAGCGGCGCACCCGGGAGTCGTTCGCCCGGCTGACCGGCGACGGACGCGAGTACGAGTCCTGGCGCCGCTTCCACGCCATGACCGCCCGGGTTGCCGAACGCGTCTTCCCCACCCTCACCGAACCGCTGCCCACCCGCGAAGGACTGCGCCGCCGCATCGACGACGAGGACGCCTGGCGGGCCCTGTTCGAGGAACCGATCGGCGTCGCCGTCGAGCAGCACTTCGCCGACGACCTCGTGCGCGGCATCGTCCTCACCGACGCCCTCATCGGCACCTTCGCCGACGCCCACGACCCCTCCCTCGTCCAGAACCGCTGCTTCCTCTACCACGTCATCGGCGGCGGCACCGGAGCCTGGGACGTACCGGTCGGCGGCATGGGCGCCCTCACCGACGCCCTGGCCGCCGCCGCGCGCGCCGCGGGCGCCGTGATCGCCACGGGTCACGAGGCCGTACGGATCGACACGGACGGCCGGGTCGCCGAGGTCGTCCACCGCACCCCCGACGGCGAGGGCACGGCCACCGCCCGGCACGTCCTGGTGAACGCCGCACCCCGCGAACTCGCCGCCCTCACCGGCGATCCGGCCCCCGAACCCGCCGAGGGCGCCCAGCTCAAGGTCAACATGCTGCTCGAACGGCTGCCGCGGCTCAACGACACCTCGGTCGACCCGCGCGAGGCGTTCGCCGGCACCTTCCACGTCGCCGAGGGCTACGAGCAACTGGCCGCCGCCCACGCACAGGCCGCCGCCGGCGAACTCCCCGCCGCGCCGCCCTCCGAGATCTACTGCCACTCCCTCACCGACCCCGGCATCCTCGGCCCCGGCCTGGCCGAACGCGGCCGGCACACGCTCACCCTGTTCGGACTGCACACCCCCGCCCGGCTGTTCGCGCGGGACAACAACGCCGTGCGCGACGCCCTCCTCAGGGCGACACTCGCCCAGCTCGACGCCCATCTCGCCGAACCGCTCGCCGGCTGCCTGGCCACCGACGCGGACGGCCACCCCTGCATCGAGGCGAAGACCCCGCTCGACCTCGAACGCGAACTGCGGCTGCCCGGCGGCAACATCTTCCACCGCGCGCTCTCCTGGCCCCACGCCCAGGAGGACACCGGGCGCTGGGGCGTGGAGACCCGGCACACCAACGTGCTGCTGTGCGGGGCGGGCGCGGTGCGCGGCGGCGGGGTCAGCGGAGTGCCGGGACACAACGCGGCGATGGCGGTGCTGGAGCGGGACTGAGGCCCGAATGCCGTACGGGCGCCGGGAGTTCAGTCGGCCGAGAGGGTCCAGCCCACCGCGGTGAGGCGGGCCGCGTCCGCCGGGCGCTCCCCGTCGAACACGACGTCGCCGCCCGCCTCGACGCGCAGCTCGTCGACGTAGGCGCCCCGGCCGACGTAGAGCCGGTCGGTGGTGTACCGCCAGCGCAGGACCGTCCCCCGCCCCGCGGGCACGACCGCGGTCAGCCGGTGCCGGACCCGTCCCGACCAGCCCGTGGCCGTGCCGTCCGAGTGCTCCCGCGGCGCCTCGCCGTGCCGGGCCGTGGTGAACGGGACGGGACCCCAGGTGGCCCCGCCGTCCGCCGAGGACTCCAGCACCAGGACGTCGGAGCGCGGTTCGGTGTCCCACCACAGCGCGCAGCGCAGCCGCGCCCCGCCCCGCGAGGTGTCCAGCGCGGGCAGCGTCAGGGTGGCGGTGGCGGCGCTCGCCATGCCCGAGAACCACGCGCTGCGGCCCCGCGCAGGGCGGACGGGGACGGCACGGGCGAGAGCGTTGCCCGCGGCCACCCGCGGGGCCGAGCCGGAGCGCCAGGTGCGCACCGGGTGCACCGAGTTGCCCAGCACCACGAGGAACGAGTCGGTCGTCGGGTCCAGCACGAGCGAGGTCCCGGTGAAACCGGTGTGCCCGGCCGTGCGCGGGGTGGCCAGGGCGCCCATGTACCAGTGCTGGTAGAGCTCGAAGCCGAGCCCGTGCTCGTCGCCGGGGAAGGCGGTGTTGAAGTCCGTGAACATCAGGTCCACCAACTCCTGCCCGAGGATGCGGGTGCGGCCGTGGACGCCCCCGTCGAGCAGGGTGCGGCCGAGGACGGCGAGGTCCCACGCGCACGAGAACACCCCGGCGTGGCCGGCGACCCCGCCCAGGCCGTACGCGTTCTCGTCGTGCACCTCGCCCCACACCAGCCCCCGGTCGAGGCCCGACCAGGGCCGGCGGGCGTCCTCCGTGGCCGCGATGCGCGGCTTCCAGGAGGCGGGCGGGTTGTAGCGGGTGCGGCTCAGCCCGAGCGGGCCGGTGATCTCCTCGCGCAGCAGGACGTCGAGACGGCGGCCCGTGATCCGTTCGAGGACGAGCTGGAGCGAGATCAGGTTCAGGTCGGAGTACAGATAGGCGGAGCCGGGCGGGCTGACGGGCGCCTGGTTCCACAGGAGTTGCAGCTTCTCCTCGTACGTGGGTGCCTCGTACAGCGGGATCCAGGCCGTGAACCCGGAGGTGTGCGTGAGGAGTTGGCGGATCGTGACGTCCTGCTTGCCCGCGGCCCCGAACTCCGGGACGTACGAGGCGACCCTGGCCTCCAGCTCCAGCCTTCCGCGCTCCATCTGCTGCACGGCGAGCAGCGAGGTGAACAGCTTGGACACGGAGGCCAGGTCGAACACCGTGTCCTCGGTCATCGGGATCCGCCGCTCGGGCGGGAGCTCGACACCGGTGTCGGTGCTCTCGTCGTACGCCGAGTAGCGCACCGCCGAGCCGATCGGCCGGTGCAGGGCCACCGTGTGGCCGCGGCCCGCGAGCAGGACGGCGCCCGCGTACCACGGATGCGTGGGGGAGGGGCCGAGGAACGCCTCCGCGTCCGCCACCAGCCGGTCCAGGTGCTCGGGCAGGAGCCCGGCGCGCTCGGGGGTGCCGTGCCGCAGGGTCGGGCGGCCCGCGGCCGTCGGGGCGGCGGCCGCCGGGCCCGCCGGGCCCACCGGGAGGGAGGCGAACGCGAGCGCGCCGCCCAGTGCCAGGCCGCGCCTGCCCAGCGCGCGGCGGGTGAGCCCGCCCGCTCGTCCGCCTGCCGCGTCGTCGGTCATGGTGAGGCTCCCGTCTGAAAGAATCTTTCCGGACGTGCCCTGCGTGGTGAAACTTTCCTGTCAGGGGCGGGTGGTGTCAACGCCGCGCGCTGCGGGGCCGGGAACCGGCGGAACGTCAGGAACCCCTGCGGGGCTCCGAGTCGAGGGCGAGCACGGTGGTCCGCAGGGCCTCCGCCACCAGGGCCACCGCCTCCGCGGGCCGCCCGGGGAGCCGGGCCAGCAGCAGCCTGCGCTGCTCCTGCGGGCCACCGCGCACCGGCAGCACCCGCACCCCCGCGGGCGCGGCCGGGGCCAGCGAGGCGGGCACCGTGGTCAGTCCGCAGCCGGCGGCCACGAGGTGCAGCTTGGCCAGCCAGTCCCGCGCCGTGTGGGCGATCTCCGGCCGCTCGTCCAGCCCCGGCCACACGCCCATCGACCCCTCCGCCCCCGACGACGGCGCCGCGATCCAGCGCTGCCCACGCAACTCGGCCACATCCACGAACTCACCGCGCGCCAGCGGATGGGAGACCGGCACCGCCAGACACAGGGGCCGCTCGGCGAGCGTGCGGAGCACGAGCGCCGGCGACTCGGCGTCCGGCGGACGGAACGGCGGCGCCGACGCCAGCAGCGCCAGATCGAGGACACCCGTGCGCAGCGCCCGCACCAGCGCCGGGGTGCTGCCCTCACGGGTCACCACCCGCAGGGCGGGAGCGGTCCGGCGCAGCTTGCCCAGGGCGGCGGGCAGCAGGACCGCGCCCGCGCTGGGGAACCAGCCCACGCGCACCGTCCCGGCCCCCACGGGCAGCCCCGACAGCTCGCGTGCCGCCGCGTCCAGCTCGTCCAGCGCGGCCGACGCCCGGCGCAGCACGATCCGCCCGGCCGCCGTCAGCCGCACGCCCTCGCGCCGCCGCTCCAGCAGCTCCCCGCCCGCCGCGCGCTCCAGCGACGCGATCTGCCGGGACACCGCCGACTGGGTGTAACCCAGGGAGTCGGCCGCCGCGGTGAACGTCCCCCGCTCGGCCACGGCGCGCAGGACCCGCAGCGCGGTCAGCGACACATCCGATAGCTCCATGAGTACTACGCATACCATGTGTGCCGAACATTCGTTGGACGCATGGTGCGCGGCTTCCTAGCGTGGGACGCATGAACGTTTCACGCATCGCCCTGGTGACCGGAGCCAACCAAGGACTCGGCCGTGCGCTGGTGGAGGGACTGGCGGCCCGCCTCGGACCCGACGACCTCGTCCTGCTCACCGGCCGCGACGGGACCCGGGTCGCCGAGGCGGCCCGCGAGGTGGGCCGCCTCGCCACGAGCCGCGCCCGGGTCGAGGGCCGCGTCCTGGACGTCACCGACACGGCAGCCGTCGCCGCCCTCGCGAAGGAACTCGCCGACACGCACGGCGGGGTGGACGTGGTGATCTCCAACGCCGTCGCCCGCGTGCTGCCCGGGGAGTCGCAGTCCGCGCGCGCCGACGAGTTCATCGACGTCTCCAACACGGCCACCCACGCCGTGCTCCGCTCGTTCGCCCCCGTGCTGCGACCCGGCGGCCGGCTCCTGGTCGTCGCCAGCAGCCTGGGCACCCTCGGCCACCTCGACCCCCGGCTGCACCCCCTCTTCGACGGCGTGGACCTGGACCGTGTGGAGGCCGCCGTCGAGTCCTGGCGCGCCGCCGTCCACGCGGGCACCTCCGAGGCGGCGGGCTGGCCGCGCTGGCTGAACGTGCCCTCGAAGGTGGCCCAGGTCGCCGCCGTCCGCGCGGTCGCCGCCGAACGCCGCGAGAGCGACCTCGCCGACGGCGTCCTGCTGGCCTCGGTCTGCCCCGGCATGGTGGACACCGCCACCTCCCGGCCCTGGTTCAGCGACTTCGACGGCGCACAGTCACCCGCGGACGCCGCCCGCGCCGTGCTGGACCTGGTCCTCACCGACCGGGTGGACCCCGCCCTCTACGGCGAACTGGTCCGCCACGGCGAGGCCCTGCCCTGGCACGCGGGGGCACCCCTGCCCGAACAGGACCGGCTCGTCACCCCGTGACGCGCCGAGCGCGCACGGCCCCCGGGCGTCAGCGCTCCGACACCCGCACCACCCGCAGCGCGGGCGACGCCAGGATGTCCTTCTCGCAGAACCGTGACGTCACCCACCGCCCGTCGGAGAACAGCCGGGTCTGGTCGGCGTGGTGGGCCGAGTCCGGGTTCGAGGACTGGGAATACGTCAGCAGCGTACGGGCGACCGGGCAGGGGCCGCGGCCCCAGCCCACCGCCTGGATGTAGCTGGAGCCCGTCGTCACCTCCGTGTACCCGCCGTGCGCCGGGTCCCAGACCTGCTCGACCTTGTTCCACACCCCCAGCGACTCCGTCCCGCCCGGCACCGGGATGCGCCGCCCGTCCCGCACCACGAACTGGTGGGCGCCCAGCGGGGAGTCGAGCGGGATGCCCGCCGCACGCAGTTCGGCGACGGTGTCGGCGAGCGCCGCGGCGAAGGCGGCCGACCCCGTGTCGAGCGTGTTCGGGGTGTTCACCGGGTCGGCCGCCGAGAACGGCACCTTCCACAGCTGCGCCACGGGCAGTCGGCGCCACAGCCGGTCGAAGAGCAGCGCGCCCCGGCTCCCGGTGCCGGCCGTGCGGTCCCACGCCGCGAGCACCGGGCACGCCCCGCCGACGTCGACCGCCGTGCCGTCGCTGCCCGTCGCCGTGCCCCCGGGCAGCGCCGCGCACGCCCGCGCCGCGTCGTCGGCCACCAGGTCGCCCGCGGGCACCCGGTTCGCGAACTGCTGCCGCTCCAGGTCCCGCACGGTCAGACCACCGCGCGCGGCCATGGCCGACACGTCCTGGAGGGCGCCCCGGGTGCGCATCGAGCGCACGGCGCCGACCGTGCCGAAGACCCGCTCGTACCCGGTCAGCGGCCGCTCGGCGTTGGCCAGCCAGGCACTGTCGTTGGAATTCTCGGCATAGGGCGCGTCCCGCAGCGTCGGCATCTTCGCGGGCCCGAAGACACCGGGCTGCACGGCGTCGGGGTCCCGGCCGAGCGCGCAGTCGCCGCGCGAGCCGTCCAGGACCGCGAGACCGGACGACGGGTAGGTGGCCCTGCCGAGCGGTGTGGAGCAGCGCTGCTCCAGGTCGTCGGTGACACGGGGCAGCACCTGGGACTGGGTGAACAGGGTGTGTCCCGCGGAGTCGGCGGCGACGGTGTTCACCCAGGGCAGCCCCTGGGTGCGCTGGAGAGCGGCGAGGACGTCGGCCGTGCCGCGGGCCCGGCTGAAGCCGAGACCGGTGTCGGAGGAGCGCAGATTGCGTGCGTTGGGATCGTCCAGGGCGTACGCCGTGGCGGCCGTCCACGGCAGCGGCACCGACGCGCCGAGCGACGTGACCACCGGGCCGTACCGCGTCCACCACTGGGTACGGGTCACCGGCGGGCCGTCCTTCACCCGGACCGTGACGGTCCGCTTCGTCATCCGCTCGGGCCTGCCGTCCACCAGGTAGACGGTCGGCTCTGCCGGGTCCAGCGTCAGCTGCCGGAGGCTGAGGGGCACTCCGGTGGCGACCGTATGGCTCCACGCCACATGGGCGTTGTAGCCGATGGACACCGTCGGCGAGCCCAGCAGCGAGCCGCCCGTCACGTCCAGCCGTCCGGGGATCGTCTGCTGCGACTGCCAGAAGCGCCGGCCGCCCTGCCAGGGATAGTGCGGATTGCCCAGCAGCAGCCCGCGGCCACCGGCCGTGGTGGAGCCCGCGAAGGCGACCGCGTTGGACCCCATGCCGGCGTCGTCCACGGCGAACAACTCCCGCACGGCACGCGCCGTCCGCCCGACATCGGCCACCCCGGAAGAGCCGGAGGACACCACCGGCGGCGCGACTCGGCCGGTGCCGGCCGGAGCGGTGGGGGTCCGTGGTTCGGCCCGTTGGGTGCCGGCCGGTGCGGTGGGTCCCGGTGGTTGGGCCGTGGTGATGCTGTCCACCGCGCGGCCCTGGCCGGCGAGCACGGCGAGTGCGAAGGTGCGCGCGGCCACGTCGGTCTCGGTGACCGGCCGGACCCAGGCCGAGCCCCGGCACGCCGGGTCGGTGATCCGGTTCTGCCGCAGCCAGGCGTCGTACCCGGCGGCGAAGCCCCGCATCAGGTCCTTGACCTCCCGGCCGGGCCCGGCGGGGGCGGGCGTCGCGAGCAGCCGCTCCACCGTGCCCGCCTCGCGCACCCCGCGGAAGTACAGGTCGCTGGTGAGGTTGCGGCTCGCCGAGGACAGCGACTGGTCGGGCGCCGCGTCCGGCCCGAAGTGGCGCGAACGCTCCCCGCGCACGGTCACGAAACCGTCCGCCAGCGTGCACACCTGATCAGCGGCCTGCGCCCAGCCGGTGCCGAAGCCGAGATCCGCGTAACTGTTCGCGAGGATGTGCGGAACGCCGAACTCGGTGTAGCGGACGACGGCCGACAGCCCGCCGTGGGACGGGTGTTCCTGACGGGTCCGGTTCTCCGCGGCCGCCGCGGGCAGCGCGGTCACGGCGGTGAGCAGGGCGACGGCGCCGACGGCGAGCCGTCTCGGACGCATACGCATCGTGCCTCCCAACGTCTTCGGGGGAAGGGGCGGTTGAGCCGGGTGACGGGTGCGCGCCGCGGCGCCGGTCCTTGACCTCCCCCCGGCGGCACACCCAGGATCGACTGTCATGACGCAGGGACACGGCAGCACGGTTGACGGAGTGCTGCGGCGCAGCGCCCGGCGCACCCCGGCGCGCATAGCGCTGGAGTACGGCGAACGGACGTGGACGTACGGCGAACTCGACGACGCCGTCTCCCGCGCGGCGAACGTCCTGCTCGCCCAGGGACTCGCCCCCGGCGACCGCGTCGCCGCGTACGGCCACAACTCCGACGCCTATCTCGTCGCGTTCCTCGCCTGCGCCCGCGCCGGCCTGGTGCACGTCCCCGTGAACCAGAACCTCACCGGCGACGACCTCGCCCACATCGTCGGCCAGTCGGGCAGCGCCCTGGCCCTCACCGACCCCGGCCTGCGCGACCGACTCCCGCACGGCACACGGGTGTTGGCGCTGCGCGACACCGACGACTCGCTGCTCGCCCGGCTCGCGCACACCCCGCCGTACGACGGCCCCGAACCGCGCACCGAGGACCTGGTCCAACTGCTCTACACCTCGGGCACCACCGCGCTCCCCAAGGGCGCGATGATGTCCCACCGGGCCCTGGTGCACGAGTACCTGAGCGCCATCACCGCCCTCGACCTGAGCGCCGGTGACCGGCCCGCGCACGCGCTGCCGCTCTACCACTCCGCCCAGATGCACGTCTTCCTGCTGCCCTACCTCGCCGTCGGCGCCACCAACATCGTCCTCGACGCACCCGACGGCGACCGGCTGTTCGACCTCGTCGAGAGCGGCCGGGTGGACAGTCTGTTCGCGCCGCCCACCGTGTGGATCGGCCTGGCGAACCGCGCCGACTTCGCCACCCGCGACCTGGGCGGACTGCGCAAGGCGTACTACGGCGCCTCGGTCATGCCGGTGCCCGTACTGGAACGGCTGCGCGCCCGGCTGCCCGGCCTCGCCTTCTACAACTGCTTCGGCCAGAGCGAGATCGGCCCCCTCGCCGCCGTGCTCGGCCCCGACGAGCACGAGGGCCGGCTCGACTCCTGCGGCCGCACCGTGCTGTTCGTCGACGCGCGCGTGGTCGACGCCGACGGCGAGGACGTGCCCGACGGCACCCCCGGCGAGATCGTCTACCGCTCACCGCAGCTGTGCGAGGGCTACTGGGACAAACCGGAGGAGACCGCCGAGGCGTTCCGCGGCGGCTGGTTCCACTCGGGCGACCTCGCGGTCCGCGACGCCGACGGCTACCTCACGATCGTCGACCGCGTGAAGGACGTCATCAACTCCGGTGGCGTGCTGATCGCCTCGCGCCAGGTCGAGGACGCCCTGCACACCCACGAGGCGGTCGCCGAGGCCGCGGTGATCGGCCTGCCGGACGAGCGCTGGATCGAGGCCGTCACCGCGGTCGTCGTACCCCGCGGTGAGGTCACCGAGGACGAACTCGTCGCCCACGTACGGGAGAAGCTCACCGCGTTCAAGGCACCCAAACGCGTGCACCTCGTCGACGAACTGCCGCGCAACGCCAGCGGCAAGATCCTCAAGCGGGAACTGCGCGCCCGGTTCGGACCCACCACATGACGCCACGGCCGGATCCGCCAGGGTCGGGCCCGCCACGGCCGGACCCGCCGTGGTCGGATCCGCCAGGGTCGGGGCCGCCAGGGTTGGGCCCGCCGCGGTCGGATCCGTCTGGGTCGGGGCCGCCAGGGTCGGGCCCGCCGCGGTCGGGGCCGCCGCGGTCGGACCCATCACGGTCGGGCCTGCCGCACGGGGCCACAGATGGTCTCGTCCCATACCCGGCCCCGCCGCCGGTACCACGGCCGCCGTTCACACCCGCCGGGCACACCCCGCACATGGCCAGCCGCCTCCCCGCTCCCCTCGCCGCCCTCGCGGCCCTGCCCGGCCCCTGCGAAGTGCTGCGCTCCGCCCTCCTGCTCGCCCCGGCACTGCTGCGCTCCCCCTCCGCCGCCCACCGGACACGTCCCCCGCACCACCGCCCCGTCGCCGCCCTCCACCTGGAACTGGTCACCCTCACCGAGGACAGCGCCGTCATCACCTGGTACACCGCCCTGCCCGCGACCGGCGAGGGCCCGCTCACCCTGCTGCCCGCCGTCACGGAGGGCGAGGTCGTCTACGGCACGCACCCGGCCCGCCTCGACCGCACCGCGGGGGAGGACCGCCCCACCGCACACCACCATGTGGAACTCACCGGCCTGGAGCCGGGACAGACCTACTACTACCAGGCCCGATCGGAGGGTGTGGCCGCCACACCCACACCGCTGCACCTGGTGCGCGGCAACGCGGCGGGCACCTCCCACCACGGCCCCGGCCGGCACGGCGGCCCCTACTCCTTCACCACACCCCAGCCCCCGCCGGGCCGCGCCCTGATGACCCTCGCGCTCTGCAACGACCTGCACCTCGGCGAGAACACCGCGGGACTCGTGGCCGGACTGCCCCTGGTGCGCGGGGTGTCGCAGCGGCCGGGACTCCCGCCGTACCCGGAGATCCTGGGCCGGGCCGTGGTCGAGGAGGCCCTCCGGCGAGGGGCCGACCTGCTGCTGGCCGCCGGCGACCTCTCGGCCGGCGGCGCCCCGCACGACCTGGCGCGGGCCAGGGACATCCTGGACGGCTTCGGCACCCACGGACGGGACTACCTCGTCGTACGGGGCAACCACGACCGGGCCCGCCCCGGCACCGGGCACGGCGACTCCTTCCGCCGGGCGTTCGACGGCGACGACGGGCCCGGACACCTCTCCCACGACATGGGCGGGCTGCGCGTCATCGGCCTCGACACCTACCGCAGGCAGGACAACGGCGCCGGCGCCGGCAGCCTCGGCGCCGAGCAACTGTCCTGGCTGCGCCACCGGTTGAGGGAGAACCCGGACCAGCCCACCGTCGTCTTCGGCCACCACCCGCTGGCCGTGCGGGACTCCGTCCTGCCCGTGAGCCCCGGACAGCGCCTCGGCCGCCGCCAGGCCCGCTCGGTCCTCGACGCCTACGCCGCCGCCCCCGGCGTCTTCCTCCACCACGCGGGCCACACCCACCGCAACAAGCGCACCGTGCTGCCGCCCGCCCCGCACGTGGTCCAGCAGGAGGTCGGCGCCACCAAGGAGTACCCCGGCGGCTTCTTCCTGCTGCGGATCCACTCCGGCGGCTACGCCCTCAACTTCTACCGGGCCCCCGCGGCCCACGCCCTGGAGTGGAGCGAGCGCACCCGCCGACTGGCCGGGGGACTGTGGCCGCACCACGCACTCGGCCGCCACGTCGCCGACCGCAACAGCGTCGCCGCCCACGACCTGTCCGGGATCACCCGACCGGTGCCACCGGCCACCCCGGCGGGCTCCGCCCAAGGGATGAACCCCGCCGCGAACCGCCGGCCGCCCCCCGACCGTCCGCCGCCCCGTCCGTAGCCTCGGGGCATGGCGACCCTGTGGGACCTCATGCGCGACTGCATCCCCGACGACCACGCCCGCCAGGTCACGTCGCGCTACTACCTCGACGAGGCCATGAGCTCCCCCGGGGCACCCGACCGCGTGGTCGACCTCGGCTGCGGGCGCGGCACGTCGGCCCGGCTGTTCCGGCGGCACGATCCGGGCGTGCGGTGGCTGGGGGTCGACATCCGCGACTCCCCGGAGGCCGCGCAGCGCCCGCCCGGCGGCGACCCGGTGGTGTACTTCGACGGCGTCCGCCTGCCGTTCCGCTCCGACGGGCTGCCGCTGATCTACTCCCATCAGGTCTTCGAGCACGTCGCGCGGCCGAGGGAACTGCTGGCCGAGGTCGGACGCGTGCTGCGCCCCGGCGGGCTGTTCATCGGCAGCACGTCCCAGTTCGAGCCCTATCACTCCTTCAGCCTGTGGAACTACACGCCGTACGGATTCCGGGTCCTCGTCGAGGAGGCCGGGCTCGCCCTGAAGGAGATCCGGCCCTCGCTCGACGGCGTGACGCTGATGATGCGCGCCTACCACGACCGGCGGAAGGAGTACGGCCGCCACTGGAACGAGGAGTCCCCGCTCAACACGGAGATCGACGCCTGGGCCCACCGGACGCGGCGCCGCACGGCCCTCGTGAACCTGCGCAAGCTCACCTTCTGCGGCCAGTTCGCGTTCCGGGTGACAAAACCGGACCCCCGCGGCTGACCGTCGGGCACGCGCTCACGGACGACCGACCACGGACACCCGCTCCCGCGGACGCCGGCTCACGGGCGCGGGCGCAGGTCCACGATGCGGCGGATCTTGCCGACGGAGCGCTCCAGCGACTCCGGCTCGACGATCTCCACGGCGACGGACACCCCGATCCCGTCCTTCACCCCCGCGGCGATCGCCCGCGCCGCCTCCTCCCGCACCCCGGGCGTGGCGCCGGGACGGGCCTCGGCCCGCACGGTCAGCGCGTCCAGCCGCCCCTCGCGGGTCAGCCGCAGCTGGAAGTGCGGGGCGACCCCGGGGGTGCGCAGCACGATCTCCTCGACCTGCGTCGGGAACAGGTTCACCCCGCGCAGGATCACCATGTCGTCGCTGCGGCCGGTGACCTTCTCCATCCGCCGGAACACCCGGGCCGTACCCGGCAGCAGCCGTGTCAGATCGCGCGTCCGGTAGCGGATCACCGGCATGGCCTCCTTGGTGAGCGAGGTGAACACCAGCTCGCCCTCCGCGCCCTCCGGCAGCACCTCGCCCGTGATCGGGTCGACGACCTCCGGGAAGAAGTGGTCCTCCCAGATGTGCAGACCGTCCTTGGTCTCCACGCACTCCTGCGCCACACCGGGGCCGATCACCTCGGACAGCCCGTAGATGTCCACGGCGTCGATCCCGAACCGCCCCTCGATCTCGCGCCGCATCTCCTGCGTCCACGGCTCCGCGCCGAACACGCCCACGCGCAGCGAGGTGCCGCGCGGGTCCACGCCCTGCCGCTCGAACTCGTCGAGCAGCGTCAGCATGTACGACGGGGTGACCATGATGATCCCGGGTTCGAGGTCCTGGATCAGCTGGACCTGACGGGCCGTCATGCCGCCGGACGCGGGGATGACCGTACAGCCGAGGCGCTCGGCACCGTAGTGCGCGCCCAGCCCACCCGTGAACAGCCCGTAGCCGTACGCCACATGGACACGGTTGCCGGGGCGGCCGCCCGCCGCCCGGATCGAGCGGGCCACCATGTCCGCCCACATGGAGAGGTCGTTGTCCGTGTAGCCGACCACCGTGGGGCGCCCGGTGGTGCCGCTGGAGGCGTGGATACGGCGGATGCGCTCACGGGGCACCGCGAACATCCCGTACGGATAGTTCGCCCGCAGATCGGCCTTGGTCGTGAAGGGGAACCGGGCCAGATCGGCGAGCGAGCGGCAGTCCTCCGGACGCACACCCGCCGCGTCGAAGGACTCCCGGTAGAAGGGCACGTTGTCGTAGGCGTGCCGCAGCGAGGCCCGCAACCGCTCCAGCTGGAGCGCCCGCAGCCCCTCGGCGTCGAGCCGTTCCCCGGCGTCGAACAGCTCCGTGACCTCGTCCGCCATGGGGCCACCTCTCCTCACCGACCGCACCGATCCGGACGACCGATCATTCGGTCGCCCCGCCGGAGATCAGTAACCCAGCCCCCCGCCCCCGAAGCAACCCCCCGACACCGTTTCCCCCGGCCGCGGTGCGGCACGGGTGTGGGTCGGCGGGTTGTGAAAGGTCCCCCTCACGTGGCCTGTTGGCGGTCGGGAGGGGTCGCTAGGCTGGCCGCGGACGACGATCGGGAGGAGCACGGACGTGGCCGAGAGCACCATCCAGCAGCAGCCGCTCATGGGCTGGGACAAGCCGGACCTGGACCTGAGCAGCGCCGAGTGGCAGTCCAGCAGCCGAGGTCTGGGGGATGTCCAGATCGCCTTTGTCGAAGGATTCATCGCGATGCGCAACAGCGGCCGCCCGGAGAGCCCCTCCCTCATCTTCACGCCCGCCGAGTGGGGCGCCTTCGTCTCCGGCGCGCGCGAGGGCGAGTTCGACCTGACCTGAACCGCCCGCGGCGCCCCTCGGGAGCCGAACCGGGGGTGTTCCGCCCCGAATTCCGGACACGCGAGCAGCAGAGCCCCCTCGGGGATCATGCCTGAGCGAGGCTGACCCCCGCAGTGGGGGAGGTCGTACTCCGGAGGTGAGCAACCATGACCACTCCGCCGGTCATCGCCGCGGTCGACGGTTCGGACGACAGTCTGCGCGCACTCGACTGGGCGCTCGACGACGCCCGCAGGCGCTCGGCACCGGTCCGCGTCGTGCACGTACGGCAGTACGCGCCCTGGGCGCAGCCCGAGGTCCCGGTCGCCGCGCCGCCGGACGGCGACGACGACCCGGTCCTCGACCGGGTACGGGCGTTCGTGAAGGAACGGGCGGAGGGCGCGGACGCCGAGTACACGACCCTGTCGGGCGCGCCGGCCGCGCTGCTGCCCGAACTCGGCGACGCCGCACAGCTGCTGGTGCTCGGCTCCCGCGGCCGCGGCGGCTTCGCCAGCCTGCTGCTCGGCTCCAACGGCCTGGCCGCCGCCCGCACCGCCGCGTGCCCCGTGGTCGTGGTGCCCCGGCCCGGCCGCGGCACCGACGACCCGTCCCCGGTCGACACCGCCCCGGGCCCACGGGTGGTCGTCGGCGTCCAGGTGGACGACCCCGACGAGGGCACCCTCGCCTTCGCCTTCGCGGAGGCCGCGGGGCGCGACGCACGGCTCCAGGTGATCGCCGCGTACCCGTGGCCCGTGCAGACCTGGGCCGTCGCCGGCGAACCGGTGCCCACCGTCCTCGACCAGCAGCCCGTCGAGGACGAGACCCGCATCCTCCTGGAGGAGGCCCTGGCCCCGCACCGCGCCCGCCACCCGCACGTCCCCTCCGAGGCGTACGCGCTGCCGGGCGACGCCGCCGGGCTCCTCGTGGCCGCCTCCCGGGACGCCGAACTCGTCGTGGTCGGCCGGCACCGGCGGCGCCCGCTCTCGCCCGTCCGCATGCTGGGCTCCGTCACCCAGGCCGTGCTGCTGCACGCGGCGAGCCCGATCGCGGTGGTCCCGCCGGCCCCCACGGACGAGCCGACGAGCGGGTCGGCGCAGGAGTCGGCAGGGGAGTCGGCAGGGGAATGACCGGACGCACGGCCCGGACGCACGACAACGCCCGGGCGACGGCCCCCTCCGGAGGGTGCGCGGGCGCCCCGCGTCAGGGGGTTCGTCGTGCGTCGTGGTGGGGGCGCCCGCACTCCGCCGGGCGCCCGTGTGCACGTACCATGGCGGCATGTCGTTCCTCCGCCGCCGCAGCGCGACTCCCGCCGGGCCCGACTTCGACGTGCTGGCCATGGACCCGGGAGACTGGCCGGGCAACCTCGGCGCCGGTCTGCTGCCCGCGCCCGACGGCACCTGCCAGGGCGTCTTCCTGCGCTACGACCTGTTCGGCGGCCGCGGCCCCGCCATGATCATCGGCAACCTCCCGGAGGGCTCCCCGGCCCGCGAGGTGGCCGAGGACGAGATCCCCTTCGAGGTCGTGCAGCTGCTGCTGGCGCTGGACAACGAGGAGGAGGTCACCGTCACCGGCACCGAGGACATGCCGGTGCTCCAGGGCGACAACCTGCTGATCGTGCGGCGCCTCAAGCTCTCCGAGAGCCGTATCTCCTGCGTCCAGTTCGACCGCAGCGACGGTGTCCTCGTCACCATCGCCGCCTGGGACCGGCCCATCACGGACGACCTGTACGCCCTGCTGAAGCCGCTCCCGGCGGAACTCTTCCAGCAGGGCTGACGGCCCCGTGGCCTAGGGCGTGTTTCGAAAGTCCCGCCCTCCGGGCGGACGGCGCTACTTTCGAAACACGTCCTAGCGGGCCGAGGACTCCACCCGTACGTCGGCGGCGCGTACCCACGCCACCCGGTGGCCGTACTGGATCTCGTAGTACAGGTCCTCGCCGATCACGACCGCGTGCGTGCCGGTGGTGTAGGTGACGGCGTAGTAGTACTCGCCGGGCGCCCGCTCACCGACGGCGTACCGCTGGCCCGCCGGGATCGTGTACGGCAGCGGCGACACCGTCTGCGCGGGCACCCCCGCCGGGTACGCCGCCGCCTCCGGGTACGCCCGCCCGTACACCGGGATGCTCGTCACCCCGTCCTTGGGCGTGATCACCGGGCCGGACGCGTTCACCGCCGCCGGCCGCCCGTTCGGGTTCCTGAACCAGGCCTTCCGGCCGAGGTACCAGATCGCCGTCCAGTCGCCCCAGCGGCCGGCGACCGCGAACCGCTGGCCGGTCGACACCCGTGACGACAGGTCGTTCACGTCGGTCGTCGGACCGGTGCCGAGCCCGACGTCCCTGATCAGCGGCGAGTCCTCGCTGTGGTCCGAGTACAGCCGCACCTCGCCCGACCCGTGGTCCGCGCACGGGTCGCCGGCGGTGACGCAGCCCGTGTAGACGGGCCGGTTCGCCGTGTAGTCCGGCAGGATCGTGACCAGCCCGCCGGCCCTGCCCGCGGTCTTGCGGAACGGGTGGCCCAGCAGCTCGAAGTAGTGCCGCCAGTCCCAGTACGGGCCGGGGTCGGTGTGCATGCCCGCGACCGCGGACGTCGTCGGACCCGGCACGTTGTCGTGGCCCAGGACGTGCTGCCGGTCCAGCGGGATGCGGTACTTGGCGGCGAGGTACCGCACCAGCCGGGCCGACGAACGGTACATCGCCTCCGTGTACCAGGAGTCCGGTGAGGTCAGGAAGCCCTCGTGCTCGATGCCCACCGACTTCGCGTTGACGTACCAGTTGCCCGCGTGCCAGGCCACGTCCTTCGCCTTCACATGCTGGGCGATCAACCCGTCCGTCGAGCGGATCGTGTAGTTCCACGACACATAGGTCGGGTCCTCGATCAGGTTCAGCACACCGTCCCAGGCGCCCTCCGTGTCATGGATGACGATGAACCGGATGCTCTGCGACGCCGGCCGCTCCCCGAGGTCGTGGTTGCCGTAGTCACCGTCCCCGAACTCCTCGTACGGCGCCGGGACCCAGGTGCAGGACACCGACGAGGGGCACTCCGTGTCGCCGGACGACACCGACCTGAGCCCGGTCCGCCGCAGCTGCGCGGTGTCCGGCACCAGGTCCGGCCGGGCGGCGAGGGTCACCGACCGGCCCTGGTCGGTGACGCGTTCCTCCCCGGTGCGCAGCACGTCGTACACGTCGTCCGCGTACGCCGCGGCCGTCGTCGCGTCCTCGGCGCCGGAGAAGCGGGCCACCGCGCCGTACCAGCGTGCCGGGTCCGCGCTCAGCGGCTCGCCGAGTTCCCGCTGGGCAGCCGCGAGCAGGGCCGCGCCACCGGCCACGTTGGCCGCCGGGTCGGTCCGCAGTTCCTCGGCCGGCAGCCCGGTCAGCCCGGCGGCCCTCGGCAGCGTCCTCAGCCGCGCCGGCAGCGCACTCCCGGCCGGCAGGGCCGCCGCCACCGGGGCCGTTGCCGCCGCGGCCGGACGCGGGGCGGGGCGGGCACCGTCGCCGCGGGCGTCCTCGGTGCTCCCGTCGTGGTGCGAGCGTGCGGCGAGCGCGGTGCGCGCGTCGGTCAGGTGCATGGGGCCGTACCCGCCGGTCACGCTGGGGGCGCCCGCGTGCGTGTCCCAGCGGGACTGGAGGTAGGAGACGGCCAGCAGGACGCTCGGCGGCACGTGGTACTCGGCGGCGGCGCTCGTGAACGCGCGTTGCAGTCCGCCGGCGGTCGACGGGCCCTGCGCGGGCGGCGGGGCGGCGCCCAGCAGCGGCAGCAGCAGGGCCCCGCAGGCGACGGCCCCGGCCGCCCTGCGGACGCGTCCGCCACCGCGGGCGCGCGTGGGTGTGTCGGATCCTCGCAAGGCGACCTCCTGGGACGGACGGGCTCGACGGGTCTCGACCGGTTCGACGCGGTGTGCGGGCACTGAGCGTCGCTCAGTGGTACCGGCTTGCCGACGATCCGTCAATCATGCCCAGGAGAGGGCGATTTCCCATGTCAGGCGGGTGCTGCGGGAGTTTCGCGGCGGCAGTGCCCGGGCCTGCGGCGCGTCAGTGGCGTACACCTGTGGGGCCCGCACACATGTCCTGGCGGTCCGCGGTCCGCGGTGCGCCGTTGCCCCGGGCGTTCCGCGGACCGTCGTCCCCTTCGATGAGGCTCAGCGAGTGCCGACCGCCGCGCGTACGGCCCTGCGGGCCAGCTGGCAGTCGTCGTGCAGCCGCCTGAGCAGCAGCCGCTGTTCCTCGCCGGACGGTGCGGCGCCCGGGGTGGCCGCACCGGGCGCCGCCGTGGGCGTGTGGTGCAGGGAACGCTGCACGGCGGTCTCGTAGGTGCGGATCTCCCGGGTGAGGACCAGCATCAGGTTGACGAGGAAGGCGTCCCGCGAGGCGGGGCCGGCCGACTGGGCGATCTGGCTGATCTGACGCCGCGCCACCGGCGCGTCGCCGAGGATCGCCCACAGCGTCGCCAGGTCGTAGCCCGGCAGGTACCAGCCGGCGTGCTCCCAGTCCACCAGCACCGGACCGGCGGGGGAGAGCAGCATGTTGGAGAGGAGCGCGTCCCCGTGGCAGAACTGGCCCATGCCCTGGCGGCCCGCCGCGTGCGCGATGCCGTGCAGCAGCTTCTGCAGGTCGCCGAGGTCACGGTCGGTGAGCAGGCCCAGTTCGTGGTAGCGGGAGATCCGGGCCGCGTAGTCCAGCGGCGCGTCGAAGGTGCCCGCCGGGGGCCGCCAGGCGTTCAGCCGGCAGATCGCGCCCAGCGCCGCCCTGATGTCCGCGCGCGGCGGGGTCTCCAACGGGTGCCGGTGCAGGGCGGCCACCCGGCCGGGCATCCGCTCGACGACCAGCGTGCCGTTGTCCGGGTCCGCCGCGATCAGCCGCGGCACCCGGATCGGCGGCCGGTGCCGGACGAACGACCGGTACGCCCCTATTTCGTGCCGGATCCGCTCGGCCCACGCCGGCGACCGGTCCAGTAAGCACTTGGCGACGGCCGTGCTGCGCCCCGTCGTTCCCACGAGGAGCACCGAACGGCCGCTCTGGCGCAGCACCTGCACCGGAGCGAACTCCGGGCAGATCCGCTGCACCGACGCGATCGCGGTGCGCAACTGCGCGCCCTGGGGGCCGGACAGGTCGAGTCTGCCGCTGAGCGGACCGGTGCCGGGTCCCGCCGCGCGCCGCGGCCGGCCCGCGACCGGCACCGGCGCTCCCGGCCGCGCGGGCTCGAGACGGGGGCCGCCGCCCGCAGGGCGGGAGCGCAGCGGCCGGGGCGGGGCGGACACGGAGGACGATGCTGCGTACATGGGAGATACAGATCCCTTCGTGTGCCTGCTGTGCCTGCCGTGAAGCTCGATCGCCCTCCCGTCCCGGCCGCCCCGGTGCACCCTGGGGAGTGTTCCTCGGCGACCGGGTCGGGGTGGCGCATTCCTACCTGACACCCGGTGCCCAGTGGCACACCATCTGGCGCACCCTGGCGAACCCTGGCGAATAGTCGCCCGGCAACCGCCACCGGGCTAGTGTCAACTCAGCCGAGAACCTGGGGGCTTGACGTGAGCGGACAACCCAACACCCGGCTCGCGGACCTGTTCGGCCTGGCCGGCTGGTCCAAGGGCGAACTCGCGAGGCTGGTCAACCGGCAGGCGGCGGCCATGGGCCACCCCCAGCTGGCGACCGACACCTCCCGGGTGCGGCGGTGGATCGACACGGGAGAGATCCCGCGCGATCCGGTGCCGCGGGTGCTGGCGGCCCTGTTCACCGAGCGTCTCGGTCGTGTCGTGACCATCGAGGACCTCGGTCTGGTGCGGCACGGGCGCGCGGGGAAACGGCAGGGCGGCGGGAAAGCGGAACATCCCGACGGCATGTCGTGGGCGCCCGAACGGACTGCCGCGGTCCTCACCGAATTCACGGGAATGGACCTCATGCTCAACCGACGCGGCTTGGTGGGCGCGGGTGCCGTGCTCGCCGCGGGATCCACACTCAGCAGTGCCATGCACGACTGGCTGACCACCGATCCGGCCCTCAAGGCCGACGCCCCTGCCGTCAACGACCCCCTGCACGCCGACCCCGCCGGGTACGACCGTTACGAGGCCGTCCCCATCGGGTCGCAGGAGATCGAGGAACTGGAGCGCTCGGTCGAGGTGTTCCGGGCCTGGGACGCGGCCCGCGGGGGCGGGCTGCAACGCAAGGCGGTGGTGGGCCAGCTCAACGAGGTGGGCGGCATGCTCGCCTACCGTCACCCCGACCATCTCCAGCGGCGCCTGTGGGGCGTCGCCGCCAACCTGGCCGTCCTCGCGGGCTGGATGTCGCACGACGTCGGCCTCGAACCCACGGCCCAGAAGTACTTCGTCATCGCCGCCCACGCGGCCCGTGAGGGCGGTGACCGGCCGCGCGCCGGGGAGGCGCTCTCCCGAGCGGCTCGCCAGATGGTGCACCTCGGCCGGCCCGACGACGCGCTCGACCTGATGAAACTCGCCCGGTCCGGCTCGGGCGACGAGGTGCTGCCGCGCACCAAGGCGATGCTCCACACCATCGAGGCCTGGGCACAGGCGTCGATGGGCAAGGGACAGGCGATGCGCCGCACGCTCGGCCGGGCGGAGGACCTCTTCGTCTCCGACAAGGACGACGTGCCGGCGCCGAGCTGGATGCAGACCTTCAAGGAGGAGGACCTGTACGGCATGCAGGCCCTGGCCTACCGCACGCTGGCCGAGCACGATCCGGCAGCGGCCGTGCACGCCCAGTACTACGCGGAGAAGGCCCTGGCGCTGCGTGTCGACGGCAGGCAGCGGTCGAAGATCTTCGACTTCCTGTCCATGGCGTCCGCCTGCTTCATCGCGGACGACCCCGAACAGGCGGACCGGTACGCGCGGTTGGCCCTGATGTCGATGGGATCGAACTCCTCCCACCGCACCTGGGACCGGCTGCGTCAGATGTACCGGCTCACCGCCCAGTACGCCGGCTACCCGAGGATCAACGAACTGCGGGAGGAGATCATGCAGGTGCTGCCCAGGAGCAAGGGCGGGGGAGCCGGCGCCCAGGTATAGGAGGCGGCGCACAGGCACAGGGGGCCTGTGACGCGGCGCCGTCCTACGCGGTCACCCTGACGACGAGCACACACGCGTCGTCCTCGCGGCCGCTTCCGCCGAACTCCTCCACGACCGTCCCCACGCAGTCCTGCGCGGTGTCTGCCGCGCCGAGCCGCGGGGCGAGGTCGAGGAGCCGGTCCACGGCCTCGGTCCCGCTGTTCCCGGGCACCAGTCCCGTGGTGTGCAGCAGGAGCAGGTCGCCCGGTTCCAGGGTCAGTTCGGCCTGTCCGTACGCGGCTCTGGTCGTCGTGCCCAGCAGGACGCCGTCCGGTGCGGTGAGCGCACACCCCGTCCCGTCGCGCAGCAGCAGCGGGGCGGGGTGTCCTGCCTGTGCCCACCGGAGGGTGCGGGTGTCGGGGTGGTAGCGGCAGCACAGTGCGCTGCCCAGGGCCGGTTGGGCGGTGGTGTCGAGCAACTGGTCGAGCCAGGTGAGGAGTTGACCGGGTTGGGTGCCCGCCGTCGCCATGCCGCGCACGGCGCCCAGCAGCATCGCGGTGTCCGGGGCCGCGGTGCCGTGTCCGGTGAGTCCGCCGACGCTCAGCAGGGTGTCGCCGTCGGGCAGTTCGAGCGCGTCGTACCACTCGGACCCGGTGAACGCCCCCGTCGCGGAGGGGAGTCGGCGGGCCGCCACGTCGAGGGCGGCCGGTGCGCGGGAGGGGAGGCGGAGCGGGACGTGCCGCTCGGGCGCGTCCGGGGCCCCGGTGCCGGTGCCGGTGCCGGTGCCGGTGTCGCGGTGCAGGCGCAGCGAGTCCTGGGTCTCGCGCACCGTCCGCCGCCTGCGGCGCACTTCGCTGACGTCGCGGAGCACGGCCCACATGGTGGCGGTGGCGCCGTCGGCGTCGAGCACCGGCTCGCCCATCATGTGCACGGTCCGGACGGAGCCGTCGGGCCGTACGACGCGGAACTCGCCGTCGATGGGCTTGGCGTCGACGAGGCAGTCGGTCACCATCGCGGTCAGCCTCGGCCGGTCCTCGTCGAGGACCAGGGAGGGCAGTTCGTCGAGGGTGAGCGCCGGCGTGGCGGGGTCGAGGCCGAGGATGCGGTACAGCTCGCCGGACCAACCGGCCTCGTCCGTCAGCAGGTTCCATTCGGCGGTGCCGACCCGGGAGAGCGGCAGGGCGTCCGGGCGGGCGTCGGCGCCGGGTCCGTCCGTGGCGTGCGCCGGGGCGGTGGCCGGGGGCTGCGGTCCGTCGCGCAGTTGTGCCAAGTGCTCGTCCAGGTCGCTGAGTTGGTGCAGCGCCAGGTCGTAGAGCGCGCGCCTCCAGCGTTCCCCGGGGTCCGATCCGTCGCCCTGCGCGTCCCGTCGTACGGCGTCCACGTCGCCCCTGAGCCGCCGCGTCTGCGAGATCAGCGACTCGACCGAACCGGGGTCCGGTGGCCGGCCGGCTGGGCGGTCCGCGGAGAGGTGGGACGGCATGACGCGCTCCGATGCGGGGACGGTACGGGCACACGGGCGTGGGAGGTGGAGGGACCGCTACGACTGTTGCACAGCCCGACACCCCCTGTAAGGGATTTGGCAACACACGATCCGGTGGTGCTTCCGGCATATGCCAGAGTCTTCATCGTGTGGTCACGCGGTGTGAACGCCGTACGCGGGTCGACGGTCCAAGTCGTAGGAAGACTACGCGACTTGGCTGACAGAAAGGGCTTTCTCCATGGCATCCGGGCATGCGTTCGACGGGCATGTGTTCTATGTTTCATATGCCCACAATCGGGGTGACGCAGGTCACACGAGATAGTGGGCCTCCAGGTGTCAGGCGAACGGCTTCCCGGACTCGTACAAGCATGGACATCACCATCCGGCAGCCCGCACGTGCCCGGCTGATCACCGCCGAGGACCACGAGATCCCCGTGCCCGCGACCCTCCGGTACACCGCGGAGGACCCGCTCGCCGTGTTCATCGACTTCCCGCCGCAGGTCACCCTCGACGGCGACAGCGTCACCTGGACCTTCGCGCGTTCGCTCCTGGACGAGGGGCTCGGCGCCCCGGCGGGCCGCGGGGACGTGCGCATCCGCCCGTGCGGGCGGGTGTCCACGGTCATGGAGTTCCACTCGCCGCACGGACTCGCCCTGCTCCGCTTCGAGACCGCGGCCCTGCGCCGCTTCCTGCTCCGCAGCCACGCCGCCGTGCCGTCCGGCCGGGAGGACCTCGGCGAGATCGTCGAACGGGGGCTCGGCGCGCTGTTCGGCGGGGTGTGAGCGCGGCCCGGCCGGCCGGGCGGTCAGGCGTACAGGGCGGGGCGGGGGGCCAGTTCGACCGTGGTGCGGGCCCCCGTCTCCAGGGCGCGCACACCGGCCTCGGCGACGGCGGAGGCCGCGTAGCCGTCCCACGCACCGGGCCCCGCGACCAGGCCCCGCCGGGTCGCGTCCACCCAGGCCCGCACCTCGCGGTCGTAGGCGTCGGCGAACCGCACGAGATAGTCCTGCGCCACCTCCTCGCGGGCCCCGCCGCCCGAGGTCACCAGCATGGAGCGGTCGTCGCCGATCCGGGCGCTGCCGTGCTCGCACACCGCCTCGCAGCGCACCTGGTAGCCGAAGCCGGAGTTGACGAAGACCTCCACGTCCACCAGGGCGCCCCGTTCGGTCTCGAAGAGCACGAACTGCGGGTCGGCCAGCCCCTCGGGGGCGCCCGCCGAGGACGCCGGACGGTGCACGGTCACCGCGGTCAGCTCCTGCCCGAGCAGCCAGCGCGCCGCGTCGATCTCGTGCGACACCGAGCTGTTGATCAGCATGGGGCTGGTGAAGTACGGCGGGGACGACACGTTGCGGTGGGTGCAGTGCAGCATCAGCGGACGCCCGAGGCCGCCCCCGTCGAGCAGGGCCTTCAGCCGCTGGTACTCGGCGTCGTAGCGGCGCATGAAACCGATCTGCGCGAGCCGGCGCCCGAGCCCGGCCTCGGCCTCCACCACCCGGAGCGCTCCCTCGGGGTCCGGCACCATGGGCTTCTCGCACAGGACCGGCAGACCACGGGCGAACGCGGCGAGCAGCGCCTCCTCGTGCGCGGGACCGGGGGAGACGATCAGCACCGCCTCCACACCGGGCGCGTCCAGCGCGGCCTCCGCCTCCGTGTGGACGGTGACCCCCTCGATGCCCGCCACGGCCTCCTGCGCGCGGTCGGTGTCGGGATCGGCCACCGCGGCGACCCTGGCGCCGCCCACCCCGCGGTCCAGGCGCCGTATGTGGTCGGCACCCATGTGTCCCGCGCCCAGTACCGCTACGCCCAGCAGGTCTCCCACGTGCGCACTCCCTCTCGGCCGACGATCACGCCGTAGCGTACGCCGCGGGGAGGGGACGCCCACCGGGGGCGAACGCGCCCGAGGGGGCGGGGTGCCGTCGGCGCACGGGGGCGCCGTCAGTAGCGCAGGACGCCCGCGATACCGGCGGCGTCGTCCAGGGTGCCGTCGGGGACGAAGCGGACGTCGGCGCCGGTCTCCAGGCACTGCTCGACGATCTCGTCCACGATGTCCTCACGGGCGTCCAGATCGCCGCTGTCGGCGGGGATCAGATGGTCGCCGGCGTCCCGGACCGTCACCCGGTAGTTCTCCTCGACGGCGAGCAGCCGCACCCGGCCCTCCCGGGCACTGCGCCACACCTCGTCCACGCCCGCGGCGAACTCCTTGCGGCCGCGCGCGCCGTCCAGCTCGCGCGCCACCCCGCGGGTGCCGCGCAGCGACGCGGCGTCCACCGCGGGGCGTACCGCCTGCCACACCGCGTCCGGGGTGCCGTGCGCGAGACCGCCGTGCGGGACCTGCACCGCGTCGCGCGTGATGCCGCCGACCTCGTCCAGCAGGGTCAGCGCGGCCGGTTCGCCCGTGACGTACAGCGTCCGCGGGGCGTCGCGCAGCACCTTGGTGATCGCCGTGCCGGCCTCCCGCAGGAAGTGCCGGGTGTCCTCGTCGCGGTAGGGGCTCGGGGTGTCGCCGATCTGCTCGCGCCGCTCGGCGTCGAAGTTCTCCCGGTCCCGTGACATGGGGAAGCCGCCGGCACGGGCCTCGGTGACCCGGTCGACGCCCCCGTTCCACAGCGTGACCCGGTCCGAGGAGACCGACAGGACCCAGAAGGGCCGTTCGGCGGCGTGCGCGGAGACCAGGTTGCGGGTCAGGAAGGTGTCGGAGAGCACCACACGTTCGGGCACCGTGCGGGCCAGCGACCACACCTGGTGCTCGCCCGGCGCGGCGAAGATCACCAGTCCGTCCTCGGCGTGCGCCAGATCCACCTCGGCGAGGGCGCGGTCGAGCTGGTCCACGACGTCGGCGCGGCGCTCCCGGGTCACGGACGGATCGGACTCCAGCTGCTTCTTGGCCTCGGCCACCACGTTGCGCAGCCGGACCGGGTCCTGGGAGTTGTCGGGCTCGCGGCGATGCGTCGGCGTCAGCACCGACACCGCGGGATAGGGGCGCGGACGCCGCAGCTCGGCGAGGGTCACGGGACTGAGTGCGTGCTCCATAAGAGCACGATAGGTCCGATACGCCGATCGGGCATTCGGGGTAATTCACCGCATGCGGACGGGATCGGGCGGGGTGAGAATCGACGCAGGTCACGGCAGGAGGTGATCCCGGTGGCCCGGCTCGACGTCGACGGCGACGACCTGGTGGTCCGGCTGAGCCCCGCGGAGCGGCTGGCGGCGCGGCGCCGCGAGGTCCGCGTCCCGCTCGCCGCCGTGCGCCGGGCGGCCGTGGAACCCGACTGGTGGCGCGGCCTGCGCGGCGAACGGCGCGCGGGGCGGTGGCTGCCCGACCGGTTCTGCGTGGGGGAGTGGCGGCACGGCGGCGGCCGTGACTTCGTCGCCGTACGTGAGCGCCGCCCCGTCGTCGTGGCCGACCTCGGCCCGCCCGCGCCGTTCGCCCGCCTCACCGTCTCCGTCCCGGATCCCCAAGCTGTCGTAGCGGCCATCCGGCAGGCTGTGTAAGCGAGTTGATATGTTCGTCCGGTCGTCCCCGGCGACCGCCCACGTCAACTCCCGTGGACGCCAAGCGTTCTTCGGTGTCGGCATGTCGATCACAACCTGCTTGCTAAGGTGCTACCTGCCGGTAGCAAGCTGCTGCGGGGGGAACACGGGGAGTCACCACGGCGGTGGCTCCCGTCACGGGGGAGCCGGTCGAACGGTTCGGCAAGGGGGCCGAACCGGCAGTGCGCGCATGTGTGACGTGACCCAGAGCTCCAGTTTCCTCGCCCTACTTCTTCAGACAGGTGAGAGCGTCACATGGCACGTACCCTGGTCGATCAGCTGACCGAGCACGCCGCGAACCATCCCGACCGGACCGCCTACCGCCACCTCGTCACGGGTGACGCCGACGGCGAGGTCCAACACCTCACGTACGCCCGACTCGCCACCCGCACGCGGGCCGTCGCCGCCTGGCTCCAGGAACACGTGCCGGCCGGCTCCCGCGCCATGCTGCTGTACCCGCCGGGCCTGGAGTTCATCAACGGCTACCTGGGCTGCCTCGCGGCCGGCGTCGTCGCCGTGCCGGGCGTGCCCCCGCAGGGCCGCTCCCAGAACCACCGCGCCCTCATCCGCATGAAGCGCCTGCTCGCCGACGCCGACGCCAGGGTGATCCTCGGCGGGCGCGAGGTGCTCGCCGCGCTGGACTCGGCGGCGGAGCACCTGCCCGAACTCGACGGCATACCCCGCGTGGTGACCGAGGACATACCCGACGAGGCGGCCACCGCCTGGCGCGAACCCGACCTCACCGCCGACTCGGTCGCCTTCCTCCAGTACACCTCCGGCTCCACCTCCGCCCCGCGCGGCGTCATGGTGACCCACGGCAACCTCCTCGACAACGAGCGGGTCATCACCGAGCGCATGGGCCACACCCCGGACGCGATCGCCGCGTACGACCACGAGCTGTACGTCAGCTGGCTGCCCGTCTACCACGACATGGGCCTCATCGGACCGGTCCTCAACACCGTCCACCTGGGCGCCACCGCCACCCTCTTC
This sequence comes from Streptomyces sp. NPDC026672, assembly GCF_040638185.1. Taxonomy (NCBI): domain Bacteria; kingdom Bacillati; phylum Actinomycetota; class Actinomycetes; order Kitasatosporales; family Streptomycetaceae; genus Streptomyces; species Streptomyces sp. NPDC026672. The sequence continues at coordinate 88,888 of NZ_JBEZXS010000008.1, read as the reverse complement.
TCACCGCTGCACTTCCTCCAGCGGCCCGCCCGCTGGCTCAGCGCAGTCACCCGCTTCCGCCCGCACACCAGCGGCGCCCCCAACTTCGCCTACGAGCTCTGCCTCAAGCACGCCACCCCGCAACTGCTCGACGAACTCGACCTGAGCGCCTGGAAGGTGGCCTTCAACGGCGCCGAACCCGTCCGCGCCGCCACCCTGCGCCGCTTCACCGAGACATTCGCCCCCGCCGGCTTCCGCGACACCGCGCTCTACCCCTGCTACGGCCTCGCCGAGGCCACGCTGATGGTCACCGGCGCCACCGCCGGCGCCCCGCCGACCCTGCTGGCCGCCGACGAGAGCGGACCCCACGCCGGCGAACAGGACGCCGCGACCGTCGGCTGCGGCCGCCCCGGCCCCGGTGTCACCCTCGCGATCGCCGACCCCGAACGCCAGATGGAACTGCCCGGGGGCGAGGTCGGCGAGATCTGGGTCGGCGGCGCGAGCGTCGCCAAGGGCTACTGGCGCAACACCCTCGCCACCCGCGAGACCTTCCGCGCGACGCTCCCCGCCCACGAGGGCCGCTTCCTGCGCACCGGCGACCTCGGCTTCCTGCGCGACGGCGAACTCTTCGTCACCGGGCGCCTGAAGGACCTCATCGTCGTCGACGGCCGCAACCACTACCCGCAGGACCTGGAGCTGGCCGCCGAGCTCTCCCACCCCGCCCTGCGGCCCGGCTGCACCGCCGCGTTCTCCGTGGACAGCGGCGTCGAGGGCGAACAGCCCGTCGTCGTCGCCGAGTTGGCGCCCGAGGCGGCCGGCGAGCACGAGAAGATCGGCGAACTGATCCGCAGCGCCGTCGGCGAGGCCCACGGCCTGTCCGTGCACGACGTGGTGCTCGTCCACCCCGGCACCATCCCGAAGACGTCCAGCGGCAAGATCCAGCGCCGCGCCACGCGCACCGCCTACCAGGACGGCACCCTCGCCGTGGTGGGCGTACCCGCCGCCGGGTGACGGCCCCTTCGCGCCCGTAAGGCCCCGTACGGCCCCCCGCGGCCCCGACGCCGTTCGCGGCGGCCGTACGCCGGTGCCCCCGCCGCACCCGAGCGCCCCGTCGAGGCGCCGTGCCGGCTCCCACCCGTCCCACGGAATCTGCCCGAGCCCGAGTCCACGAGGACACCTGACCCAGATGTCTGATCACGAGTCTCCGCAGCAGTCCCCCACGACGTCCCCGGCGACCCCCGAGAGCGTACGGGCCTGGATGGTGTCGGCCGTCGCCGAGGCGGCCGGGATCGACCCGGCGGCCGTCGACCCGGACCGCCCGATCGCCGAACACGGCATCGGATCACGCCAGTTGGTCACCCTGGCCGCCGAACTCTCCGCCCACCTCGGCCGCACCCTCGACGCCTCCCTCGTCTTCGACCACCCCACGGTCGCGGCCCTCGCGGACGCGCTCTTCCCACGGTCCGGCGCCCCGGCGGCAGCGCGGTCCGCCGCCGGCACCGGCACCGACACCGGCACCGAGGGCGGCACCGAGGGCGAACGGCCCGACGGCGACGTGGCGATCGTCTCCATGGCCTGCCGACTCCCCGGCGGCGTCGAGGACCCCGAGGGCCTGTGGCGGCTGCTGGACTCCGGCACGGACGCCATCGGCGAGGTGCCGCACGGCCGTTGGGACACCCACGCCCTCCTCGCCCCCGACCCGGAGGCCACCGGCACGGCGTACACCCTGCGCGGCGGCTACCTCGACCCCATCGACCGCTTCGACGCCTCCTTCTTCGGGATCTCCCCCAAGGAGGCCGCCGCCATGGACCCGCAGCAGCGGCTCCTGCTGCGCACGGCCTGGGAGACGATCGAACGCGCCGGAATCGTCCCGGAGTCCCTGAACGGCAGCTCCACCGGCGTCTACGTCGGCCTGTACGACAGCGGCTACCTCGCGTCCGCGCCCCTCGGGCGGCTCGACGGGCACGTGGGCACCGGCTCGGCAGCGAGCGTCGCCTCCGGGCGCATCGCCTACACCCTCGGCCTCCAGGGGCCCGCCGTGACCGTCGACACCGCGTGCTCGTCCTCACTGGTCGCCCTCCACCTGGCCGCCCGCTCGCTGACCAGTGGCGAGTGCGACCTCGCGCTCGCGGGCGGCGCCACGCTCCTCGTCACACCGCGCGGACACGTCGAGTTCAGCAGGCTGCGCGGACTGTCGCCGTCGGGCACGTGCAGCCCGTTCTCGGCCGCCGCGGACGGCGTGGTGTGGGCCGAGGGATGCGGACTCGTCCTGCTGAAGCGGCTCGCGGACGCGCGGCGCGACGGCGACCGCGTCCTCTCCGTCGTCAAGGGCTCCGCGATCAACCAGGACGGCCGCAGCCAGGGCCTCAGCGCCCCGAGCGGCCCCGCCCAGGAACGGGTGCTGCGCACGGCCCTGACCGCCGCCGGACTGGAACCGGACGACATCGACTACGTCGAGGCGCACGGCACCGGCACCCCGCTCGGCGACCCCATCGAAGGCCGCGCCCTGGCCCGGGTGTTCGGGCCCGGCCGCCCCGCCGACCGGCCCCTCGGCATCGGCTCCCTCAAGTCCAACATCGGCCACACCCAGGCCGCCGCGGGCATCGCCGGCGTCATCAAGACGGTCCTGGCCCTCGGCCACGGGCGCATCCCCGCGTCCCTGCACGCCGACACCCCCACCGAGCACATCGACTGGACCGACAGCGGCCTGAGCGTACGGACCGAGGCACGGGCCTGGCCGCGCACGGCGGGGCGGGTGCGGCGGGCCGGGGTGAGCGCCTTCGGCATCAGCGGCACCAACGCACACGTCGTGCTGGAGGAGGCCCCCGGGACCGACGCGCCCGCGTGGGACGGTGCCGACGGAGGTGCGCCCGAGGGACATGTGGCCGAGAAACATGTGCCCGAGAGGGAGCCGTCCGGGCAGAGGGGGCGCCTTCCCGCGGAGGCCACGCCGGTCACGACGGACGTGGCGGATGTGCCGGCCACCACGGTGACGCCGGACACGACGGATGCGCCGACCACACCGACCACACCGGCCCCGGTGCCCGCGGTCTCCCCGATCCTCTTCCCGCTCTCCGCCCGCAGCCCCGTCGCCCTCCGGGGCCAGGCCGCCCGCCTCCTCGGCCTCCTCGAAGCGCGGCCCGGGACGCCGCTGCCCTCCGTGGCCGCCGCCCTCGCCCACCACCGCACCCACTTCGACCTGCGGGCCGTGATCCAGGCCGGGGACCGGGACACGCTGCGCACCGCCCTGCGCGCCCTCGCCGAGGACCGCGCCGCCCCCGACACCACCGCCGGCCCCCAACAGGCCCCGCCGCAGGGCAAGGTGGCGTTCGTCTTCCCCGGCCAGGGCGCCCAGTGGACCGGCATGGCCCGCGACCTGCTCGACCGCGACCCGGTGTTCGCCGACGAACTCGACCGCTGCGACGCCGCCCTGCGCCCCCTCACCGACTGGTCCGTGACCTCGGTGCTGCGCGGCGACCCCGGCGCCCCCTCGCTCGACCGCGTGGACGTCGTCCAGCCCGTGCTGTTCGCCGTGATGGTGTCCCTCGCCGCCGTGTGGCGGGCCCGCGGAGTACGGCCCGACGCCGTGATCGGACACAGCCAGGGCGAGGTGGCCGCCGCCTGTGTCGCCGGGGCGCTCAGCCTCAACGACGCGGCGGCCGTGGTCGCGCTGCGCAGCCAGGCCCTCACCCGGCTGTCCGGCACCGGAGCCATGGCCGTCGTCGCCCTGCCCCACACCGCGATCGAGCCCCGCCTCCCGGACGGCGTGGGCGTCGCGGCCGTCAACAGCGGCCGCTCCACCGTGCTCGCGGGCGACCCGGCCCCCCTGGACGCCCTGCTCGCCGAACTGGAGGCGGAACAGGTCTTCGTCCGCCGCCTCGACGTCGACTACGCCTCCCACAGCGCCCACGTGGAACCCGTCCGCGCGGCGATCCTCGACGAACTCGACGGCGTGCTCGCCCTCCCCACGCCCGTCACCTGGTACTCCACCGTCACCGGCGCACCCGTCACCGGCGAACTGGAGGCCGACTACTGGTACACCAACCTCCGCGAGCCCGTACGGTTCGCGCCCACCGTGGCCCGCATGGCCGCCGACGGCTACCGCCACTTCGTCGAGCTGAGCCCGCACCCCTCCCTGCTCACCGCGGTGCGCACCGTCGGCGAGGACACCGGCGACGACCTGCTCGCCGTGGGCTCGCTGCGCCGCGCCGAGGACGGCCCCGCCTGCCTGGACCGCGCCGCCGCCGAACTCCACGTCCACGGACGGCGGATCGACTGGCGCCGCACGGTCCCCGACGCCGCGCCGGCCGATCTGCCGACCTACGCCTGGGACGAGGAACGCCACTGGTCCGAGCCCGAGTCCGGCACCGGAGGACCCGGACCGTTCGACCGCGCCGCGCACCCGCTGCTCGGCATCCAGCTCCGGTCGGCCGACGAGACCCGCTGGACCTTCCGCAACGAGTGGTCCCCGGCCACCGCCGACTGGCTGCCGGACCACACCGTGTTCGGCCGCACCGTGGTGTCCGGCACCACCCTGCTGGAGCTGTGCCGCGCCGCCCTCGCCGTGGCCCGCCCGGACGCCCCGGCCGACGTCACGGACCTGCTCCTGCTCAGCCCGCTCGTGCTGCCCGCGTCCGGCACCGTCGAGGTCTCGGTCGAGGTGGGCACCGCCGGGCCGGTCCCGGAGATCACCGTGCACAGCCGCCCGCGCGCCCGGGACACCGACGGCTGGACCCTGCACGCCACGGCCACCGCCGCCACGGCCGGGGCCCACATGTCTGATATGTCCGGGCATTACACATCCGAGCACCACACCGCCGGACGGCCCCCCGTGTGGCCGGAGACCACCGAGGAGGCGTGGACCCCGGAGACGTACACCCGGCTGAGCGCGCTCGGCCTCGGCTACGGGCCCGCCTTCCAGGGCGTACGGTCGGTGGCCGCGACCGGCGACGACACCCTGCTCGCACGGCTGTCGCTGCCGTCCACGGCCCGGGACACCGCCGACCCCTACCCGGTCCATCCGGCGCTGCTGGACGCCGCGCTGCAGACGGCCGCCGCCCTCGACGCCGACGGGGGACGGGTGCTGCTGCCCGTCGCGGTGGGCCGCTGCGCCCTGCCGCCGGGCGGCCCCACCGACCTCACCGTGTCGGTACGGCGCACGGGTGTCACCGCCACGGACGTCACGCTCGACGTCACCCTGTGGGACACCGACGGGTTCCCGGCCGGCCGGCTCGACGGCGTACGGCTCCGGGCCGCCGACCCCGCCGACGTCATCGCCGCCGCGGAGAACGGGCGGCACCTGTACGAGATCGCCTGGACCGCCCCGGACGGCACCCCCGGCGAACTCCCCACCGGCACCTGGACGGTGACCGGCGACCGCTCCGACCCACAGGTCGAGGCCACCCTGCGGGGCCTCGCCGAGACCGGCGTCGAGGTCCGCGACACCGAGGCGGGCGCCGACGTACACGGCACCGACGCCGACGTACGCGACACCGAGGCAGGAGCCGACGTACACGGCACCGGTGTCGACGTCGTCGTACGGTTCTGGCCGCGACCGGAACCGGACCGCGACCCCGTCGCCGCGGCCCACGGTACGGCGGCGACGGCGCTCGCCGAGCTGCGGGCGCTGATCGACCTGCCGAGGGAACGGGCGCCCGTACGGACCGTGTGGGTGACCCGTGGGGCGATCGCGGCCGGGGAGGCGGACACCGTTCCCGCGCCGCACCTGTCGGTGCTGTGGGGCCTGGCCCGCAGCGCGCGGACGGAACACCCCGACCTCGGGCTGACCCTGCTCGACCTCGACGACGTGGCCGGCCCACACCTCCTGACCGCCGCCCTGGCCCACCCGGACGAACCCGAACTCGCCCACCGCGACGGCACGTTGCTCGTCCCGCGCCTGATACGCGCCCGTGCCGCCGTACCACCGGGCGGGCCGGCCGGGGACGAGCACCCCGGCACCCCCTCCCCGGTCCCCACCGACGGGACCGTGCTGATCACCGGTGGTCTCGGCGCGGTCGGGGCGCACATCGCACGGCTCCTCGCCGAACTGGGCGTACCACGACTGCTCCTGACGTCCCGTCAGGGTGAGCGGGACCCGCGTGCCGCCGCCGTCACCGCCGAACTGGCCGCGCTCGGCGCCGAGACCGAGGTCGTGGCCTGCGACGTCGCCGACGCCGACGCGCTGGCCGGCGTGCTCGACGGCATCGGCGAGCACGCGCCCCTGCGCGGGGTGGTGCACTGCGCGGGCATCCTGGACGACGGAGTGGTGGCCGAGCTGACGCCCGAGCGGCTCGCACGGGTGCTGCGGCCCAAGGTCGACGGCGCCGCGCATCTGCACCGGCTCACCGCGGACCGGCCCCTGGACCTGTTCCTGCTGGTGTCCTCCGCCGCCGGTGTCCTCGGCACCGCGGGACAGGGCAACTATGCCGCGGCCAACGTCTTCCTCGACCAACTCGCCCACCACAGGCGGGCGTCGGGACTCCCCGCGGTCTCCGTCTCCTTCGGAGCCTGGGCCGGCGAGGGCCTGGCCGCCGCCCACGCCGACCTCGACCGCATCGCCCGCCTCGGCCACCGCGCCCTCACCGCGGACCAGGGCCGCGACCTCGTCGCCCTGGCCCTGCGCCGCGGCACCCCGCACCTGGTCGCCGCCGCCCTCGACCTGCCCCGCCTGCGCGACGGCGGCACCGCCGACACCGCGCTGTGGCGCTCACTGCTGCCCCCGGCCCCCGCCGCCCGGGACACCGGCGACCGCCTCGCCGACCGGCTGGCCCGCCTGCCCGAGGCGGAACGCGCCGAACGCGTCCTCACCCTGGTCCGCGAGGAGGCGTCCCGCGCCCTCGGCCTGCGCTCCGCCGAGTCCGTCCGCTCCGACCAGCCGCTGCGCGACCTCGGACTCGACTCCGTCACCGCCGTCGAACTCCGCAACCGCATCGGCGCCCGCATCGGCGTGCGGCTCCCCGCCACCCTGCTGTTCGACCACCCCACGGCGGACCGCCTCACCGCCCACCTGCTCGCCGACGTCCTCGTACCGGACGGCCGCGGCGGCCGTACCGCGGCAGGCACCACGACCGCGCGCACCCCCGCCACCACGACGGCCACCGGCACAGGCACCGGGGCCGGGGCCGACGAACCGATCGCCGTCGTCGCCATGGCCTGCCGGCTCCCCGGCGGCGTCACCGACCCCGAAGGGCTGTGGCGGCTCGTCGCCGAGGGCCGCGACGCGGTGGGCCCCTTCCCTGAGGGCCGCTGGGACGTGGCGTCCCTCTACGACCCCGACCCCGACGCCCCCGGCAAGTCCTACGCCCGCGAGGGCGGCTTCCTGGACGACATCGAGTCCTTCGACGCGTCCTTCTTCGGCATCACCCCGAAGGAGGCGGCGGCCATGGACCCGCAGCAGCGGCTGCTCCTGGAGACCGCCTGGGAGGCACTGGAACGCGCCGGGATCGTGCCCGCGCGACTGGCCGGCAGCACCACCGGCGTGTACGTCGGCATGTTCGGCAGCGACTACCTCGCGGGCTCCCGCCTCGACCAGCTGGACGGCTACGTCGGCACCGGCTCGGCGCTCAGCGTCGCCTCGGGCCGGCTCGCCTACGCGCTCGGGCTGCACGGCCCCGCGATGACCGTCGACACCGCGTGCTCCTCCTCGCTGGTCGCCACCCACCTCGCCGTCCAGGCGCTGCGCTCCGGCGAGTGCGACCTGGCGCTGGCGGGCGGGGTGACGCTGATGGTGACCCCGCAGACGTTCGTGGAGTTCAGCCGGCTGCGCGGCCTGTCCCCGACCGGCCGCTGCCGCTCCTTCTCCGACGACGCCGACGGCGCGATCTGGGCCGAGGGCGCCGGCATGCTCGTCCTGAAGCGGCTCGGCGACGCCCACCGGGACGGCGACGAGGTGCTGGCCGTGCTGCGCGGCACCGCCGTCAACCAGGACGGCCGCAGCCAGGGCCTGTCCGCGCCCAACGGACCCGCCCAGGAACAGGTGATCCGGCGGGCGCTGGCGGTGTCGGGGCTGGAGCCCGCCGACATCGACCACGTCGAGGCCCACGGCACCGGCACCACCCTCGGCGACCCCATCGAGGCGGGCGCCCTGGCCGCCGTGTTCGCCGGCACGCGCCCGGCGGGCCGGCCGCTGCACCTCGGCTCGCTCAAGTCCAACATCGGCCATGTGCAGGCCGCTTCGGGCGTCGCCGGGCTGATCAAGGTGGTGCAGTCGCTGCGGCACGGCACCCTGCCGCCCACCCTGCACGCCGGCACGCCCAGCCGTCACGTCGAGTGGGAGGACAGCGGCCTCGGGCTGCTCCAGGAGGCCGTCGCCTGGCCGCGCACGGACGGTCGGACCCGGCGCGCCGGGGTCAGCGCCTTCGGGATCAGCGGGACGAACGCCCATGTGATCGTCGAGGAGGCACCCCCCGCACCCGGACTCCCCGCCGCCGCGCCCACCGCACCCGCCGCCCCCGAGCCCCCCACCCCCGAACCTCCCTCCGGCAAGCGGCTGTTCGTGCTGTCCGGGCACAACGAGACCGCCCTGCGCGGACAGGCCGCCCGGCTGGCCCGGTACCTCACCCCGGACACCCCGCTGGCCGACGTCGCCCACACCCTGGCCCGCCACCGCACCCACTTCCCCTGGCGCACGGCCCTCGTCGCGGGCGACCGGGACGAACTGCTCTCCTCCCTCAAGGCACTGGCGGCCGGCCGCAAGCCGCTCACCGCGCCGCGCGAGGAACAGCACGGCAAGGTGGCCTTCGTGTTCTCCGGGCACGGCGGCCAATGGAACGGCATGGGGCTGGAGCTGATGTCCCACTCGGCCGCGTTCCGCGAGGAGCTGACCCGGATCGACGCGGCGGTGCGGCGGCGCGTCGGCTGGTCCGTGCTCAACGTGCTGCGCGCACCCGAGGAGTTCTCCCCGCTCGACCGCACCGAGTACCTCCAGCCCGTGCTGTTCGCCGTCAACACGGCCCTCGCCGCCGCCTGGCGGGAACTGGGCGTCACCCCGGACGCCGTGGTCGGGCACAGCCTGGGCGAGATCGCCGCCGCCCACAGCGCGGGCGCCCTCGGCCTCGACGACGCCGTCGCCGTGGTCACCGGACGGGCCCACGCGGTCCTCCCGGTCGTCGGCCACGGCGGCATGCTCGCCGTCGAACTGCCGCCCGCGGACGTCGAGAAGCTGCTGGAGCGCCACCCCGACCACGCCGGCCGGCTGTTCGTCGCGGCCGTCAACGGCCCCGCCGCCACCGCCGTCTCCGGCGACGCGCCCGCGCTCGCCGAACTCCGCGACCACCTCGGCGGGCTCGGCGTCACCACCCGGCCCCTGTCCACGCCGTTCGCCTCGCACACCCCGCTGATGGAGCCGCTGCGCACCGGATTCCTCGACGCCCTCTCCGGCGTGCGCGGGAAGCCGGGGCGGGTCCCGCTGTACTCCTCCGTGCTGGCCGAGCCCGTGCCCGGCGACCGGCTGGACGCCGCGTACTGGTTCGGCAACCTGCGCGAGCCGGTGCGCTTCGCCGACACCGTGCGGCGGATGCTGGAGGACGGCTACCGCCACTTCGTCGAACTCAGCCCGCACCCCTCGCTCCTGGCGTCCGTCGAGGCGGTCGCCGCCGAGGCCGGGATCGAGGCGGTCGGCGTCGGATCACTGCGCCGCCAGCGCGACGGACAGGACGTCCTGCCGGGCAGGCTCGGCGAGTTGTACACGGCCGGACACACACCCGACTGGTCCGCCCTCTTCCCGCGCGGCCGCCGGCTCGACCTGCCCACCTACGCCTTCGCCCGCGAACGCCACTGGCTCGCCCCCGTCCGGGACACCGCGGCCGGCGGCACCTCCCCGCTGCTCGGCACCCATGTCGAGGCCAGCGACGAACCCGGCAAGGACATCTTCCAGAGCGAACTCGACCTGCGCGACAGCCGTTTCGCGTATCTCACCGACCACCGGGTCACCGGCGAGGTCTGGCTGCCCGGCGCCGCCTTCCTCGACATGGTGCTCTCGGCCGCGTCCACGGCCGCCGACGGAGGCGAGGTCCGCCTCACGGACGTGGCGTTCGTCCAGCCGCTCAGGCTGACCGGGGAACGGCCCGTACGGCTCCAACTGGTGCTGCGGCCCGCCGAGGACGGGCACCGGGACTTCACCGTCGCCTCCACCACCGGCGACACCTGGCAGCGGCACGCCACCGGACGCGTCGTCGTCGGACCCGAACAGGACGCACCCGGCGCGGGCGCCCCCACGTCGGACCGGCCCGCGGCGGACGCTCCCGAATCCCTCGCCGCCCTGCGGGAACGGTGCGCGGAACCCGTCGACACGGCCGCCGTGTACGCCTCGCTCGCCGCCCTCGGCATCGAGTACGGCCCCTTCTTCCGGGGCCTGGAGGACGGCCGCCGCGGCGGACCCGTCGCGGTCGGCAGGCTCGCCGCCAGGCCCGCCGCCGGACACACGATCCACCCCGCCGTCCTCGACGCCTCCTTCCACTCGGCCGCACTGCCCGGGAACGCCCCGGAGGGACGGGCGTTCGTGCCCGCGGGGGCCGCGCACATCCGGTTCACCGGACGCCGCACCGCACCCGTCTGGGTGAGCTGCGCACTGCGCCAGGTCGACGGCGACAGCGCCGGCCTCGATCTGAGCCTGTGGGACGAGGACGAACAACTCGTCCTGGAGGCACGCGACTTCCGGCTCGCCGCGCTCTCCCCGCTGGACGGCGCTCTCTTCGAGACCCGCTGGCGGCCCCGCCCCCTCCCGCAGGAGGCACCCGCCGACGGCGGCTGGCTCGTCCTCGCCGACGGGACGGGCGTCGCCGACGAACTCGCCGCCCGCCTCACCGGGCCGGCCCCCCACGTGATCGCGCGCGGCGGACGGGAGTTCACCGACCAGGGCGGCGGCCACTACGTCCTCGACCCCACCGACCCCCGGCAGGTGGCACGTCTGCTCGCCGAGGCGTTCCCCGACGGGCCGCCCGCGCGGATCGTGCAGCTCACCGCGCTCGACGCCCCCGCGATCGACGACGAGCACACCGCCGAGGGGGCCGCCCGGCTGTGCTGCCTGAGCACCCTGCACCTGGTCCGCGCCCTCGCCGCCCACCCGCAGGGACGCCCACCGCGCCTGTTCGTCGTCGTCCGCGGCAGCCAGGCAGCCGGGGACAGCACCCGGGTCACCCACCCGGAACAGGCCCTCGCCTGGGGCTTCGCCCTCGCGGTCGCCCAGGAGCACCCCGAGCTGGCCACCACACTCGTCGACCTGCCACCGACCGGCGGCACCGACGACCTGTGGACCCAGCTGTGGCACGCCGACGACGAACGCCTCGTCGCCCTGCGCGGCGCCGGCCGCCTCGTCCCGCGCCTGGCCCGCACCCGCCCCGACGCCGGGGAGGACCCCGGCCCCGACGGCGTGCACCTGATCACCGGCGGCCTCGGCGGCCTCGGCCGGGTCGTCGCCGAACGGCTGGTGCGGCGCGGCGCCCGCCGTCTCGCGCTGCTGAGCCGCGGCGGGCCCGACGCGGCAGGTGCTGCCTGGATCGCGGACCTGGAGCGGCGCGGCGTCGCCGTGCACCTGGCCCGCGCCGACGTCACGGACCGCGCCGCGCTCGCCGCCGCCCTGGACGCCGTACGCGACGCCGCGGGACCCGTCGGCACCGTCGTGCACGCGGCCGGCGTCCTCGACGACGCCACCCTGGCCAACCTGACCGACGACCGCGTCCGGCGGGTCCTCGCCCCCAAGGTCCTCGGCACCGCCCTGCTCACCGAACTGGTCCCCGAGGCACGGAACCTGGTGCTGTTCGCCTCGGCCGCCGGACTGCTCGGCTCGGCCGGACAGAGCCCCTACTCCGCGGCCAACGCCTTCCTCGACGCCTGGGCCCACCACCTCTCCCTGACCGGACGGCGCGCGCTCAGCCTGGACTGGGGCGCCTGGTCCGGCGTCGGCATGGTCGCCGGGTCCGGCACCCGGGCCGCCGAGACCCGCCGCACCGGCCTCGTCGCCTTCTCCCCGCAGGACGGCGGCGAACTGTTCGACCGGGTCCTGTCCACCGCCCGCCGCCAGCTCGCGCCCCTCGCCCTGGACTGGGAACTGCTGTCCCTCGACCCCGACGCGGTGCGCGACCGGCCCCTCCTCGGCGACCTCGTCACCGTCCCCACCGGCGGCGCGGACACCGACGACCTCGTCAAAAAGGTGTTCGCGGCGACGTCCGACCAGGACCGCGCCGAGTGGCTGGAGGCGTATGTGCGCGCCCGGGTCGGCGAGGTGTCCGGCGGCGCGGTCGACGTGTTCGCCACCACCGCCCTCAAGGAACTCGGCCTGGACTCCCTGATGCTGGTCCGGCTGCGCAACGCCTTCGCCCGCGAACTCGGCGTCGAACTCCCCGCCGCCGACGTGTTCTCCGCCGCCGACGTCCGCGGCCTCGCCCGCACCCTCGGCGACGCCCTGCCCGAACGGCAGGACGTCTCCCCGCCGCAGCCGCAGGCCCCCGCGGCGGCGGTGCCCGAGAGCGAACTGCGGCCCGCCACCCGGGACGTCGTACGGCTCCTGCGCAGCGCCCTGCCGGACATGCCGCCCGCCGCCCACGGCGTCGGCCTCGCCGTCCGCCTCAGCACACCCGTCACCCGCGACACCCTGACCGACGTCCTGGAACGGCTCGCCCGGCGGCACGCGGCCCTGCGCACCGCCGTCGTCACCGGCCCCGAGGGCGGCCGGCACCTGCGGGTCGACCGCGCGCCGACGCGCCCGCTGCTGCGGTGGACGGCCGACCCCGACCCCGACCCCGCCGACCGGCTCCGCCTGCTCCTGGAACCCGCCTTCGACCTGGCCGAGCCGCCGCTGTGGCGGTTCGAACTCCTCGACGGCGCACCCGAGGGACAGCTCCTGGTGTTCGGCGCCCACCACGCCGTCAGCGACCTCCAGTCGCTGCTCCTCGTGGCCGCGGAGATCGACGCCGAACTGTCGGGCACCCGGCTCGACGGCACCGTCACCAACCGGGACGTCGACCTGCTCGTCGAGGCCCAGCGGGGCGGCGGCAGCGCCGGCCCCGAGTGGCGCGAGCTGTTCCGCGGCAGCGAACGGCTCGACCTCACCCTCGCCTCACCGCGGCCCGCCACCCGCTCCTACCGGGCCGGCAGCGTCACCGTCACCGTGCCCGACGGGCTCACGGCACGGGTCGCGGCGGCGGCGAGCGGCCTCGGGGTCACCCCGGCCGCGTTCTGCCTCGGCACCCTGACCGTGCTGCTGGCGAGGACACGGGAGCGTGAACGGTTCGCGCTCGCCGTGCCCGTGGACACCCGCATCCACGCCGACGCGTTCGGCGCGGTGGGCTTCTTCGGCGTCCCGGTGCCGTTCCCCGCCGAGGCGAGGGCGGGGGAGACCGTCGGGGCGGTGCTGCGCCGCACCGACGAGCGGCTTGAGCGGATCCTCGCCAAGGGCGCCATGTTCTCCGACGTCCTCGCGACCCTCGCCCGGCAGGGGCTCCACCGGCCCGGCGCGCCGCTCGTCGAGGTCTACTTCAACTACGTACGGTTCGCCGGGCAGTTGAACCACCTGGAGGTACTGCCCGCCGGGACCGGACACACCGACCTCGACCTGATGATCACGATGACCCCGGACACCGGCACCGTCCGGCTCGACCACAACCTCGACATCCTCGACGCGGCGACCGCCACGGGGCTGGGGGAGCGGTTCCTGGAACTCCTCGACAGGACGACACAGGACCCGACCCTCCTCGCCCGCCCCACCGCGCCCACCACACCGACAGAGCCCGACGAGAGTGACGCGTCCGAGAGCGCCGCACCCGCCGGAAGCACCGCGCCCGAGAGCGCCGCGCCCGTCGCACCCGCCGAGCCCGCCGGACCCGCCGAGCCCGCCGGACCCGCCGGACCCGCCGGACCCGCCGAGCCCGCCGGACCCGCCGGACCCGCCGGACCCGCCGAGCCCGCCGGACCCGCCGGACCCGCCGCACCCGCCGAGCCCGCCGCGCCTGCCGGACCCGCCGGACCCGCCGCGCCCGCAGCCCCCGTCGAGAACGCCGCGCCCGCCGTGTCCGCGGAGCCCGCGGAGCGCGTCGCTCTCGCCGCCACCTTCGCCCTCGGGGATCTGCCGCTGCTGTGCGGGGCCGCCCTCGACGGGGACGGGACGGAGGTGGACGAGGCGCCGTACCACCAGGTCCTCGCGAGCCTCCAGGACCCCGCCGGGGTCCTCGCCGCCCCCGGCACGACCGTCGGCGTGGTGCTGCTGCGCGCCGCGGACCTGGAGCGCTTCGGCCCGGTCGACGACGCCCTGCTCGACGAACTCGCCGCCGCCTACCCGGCCGCGCTGGGGGCCCTCGCCGAACGCACCCGCAGGCCCCTCGTCGTCGGCATCCTGCCGACCGCCGCGGCCGAGGACCGGCTCACCCGCTGGGAGGAGACGCTCGCCGACGCCCTCGACGGACTGCCCGGCATCGCGGTCCTCGGACCCGACGAGTGGACCCGCCACCACCCGGTCGACGAGCGCTTCGACCCCCGCACCGAACGCCTCGCCCACCTGCCCTTCACCCGGCCCTTCCAGGCGGCCGTGGCCCTGCGCCTCGCCGAGGTCGTCCGCGCCGTGCGGCGCCCCGCGCCCAAGGTGATCGCCGTCGACGGCGACGAGACGCTGTGGGGCGGCGTGGCGGGCGAGGCCGGACCGGACGCCGTCGACCTCACCGGGCCGCGCGCCCGGCTCGCGCGCCGGCTGCTGAGGTGGCGGGAGGCGGGCGCGCTGCTGATGCTCGTCAGCAACAACGACGAGGCGACCGTCCGGGCCGTGCTCGACCGGCCCGACAGCCTCCTCGACGCCGAGCACTTCAGCGTGCTCTCCGCCGCCTGGGGACCCAAGCCGGAGCGGCTCGCCGAGGCGGCCCGCACCCTCAACCTCGGCGTGGACGGCTTCCTGTTCCTCGACGACAACCCGGCCGAGATCGCCCGGATGCGGTCCGCCCTGCCACAGGTGCTCTCCGTGACCTGCCCGGCCGCCGACGGACTCGACGCGTTCCTCGGCCGGCTGTGGCCGCTGGTGCCGCTCGCGGCGACCGCCGAGGACACCCTGCGCGCCCGCTTCTACACACAGGAGAAGGAACGGGAGGCCGTACGCGAACGGGGCGGCGGCTTCGAGGAGTTCCTCGCGCAGCTGGAGCTGGAGGTCGACGTCCGGGAACTGACCGGGGACGACGACCCGGCGCGCGCCGAACAACTGGTGCGCCGCACCAACCAGTTCACGCTGCGCGCCCGCTCCGCCGACGGCGGCGACCTCGAACGGTGGCGGCGGCGGGGCGAGGTGTGGACCGCCGCGGCGCGCGACCGGTTCGGGGACTACGGGCAGATCGCCCTGCTCGCCGTGCGCGCCGAGGACGACCGGCTCGACGTCCTGGCCTGGGCGATGAGCTGCCGCGCGCTCGGCCGGGGCGTCGAGGAACGGCTGCTGGGATGGCTGGCCGACCGCGCCGACGCGCTCGGCTGCGCCAAGGTGCGGCTGACGGCGGAGCGCACCCCGCGCAACGTACCCGCCCGGCGGCTGCTGGCCGCGCTCGGCGGCGGCGACCCGGACGACGAGCGGCTGGACGTCGTGGTCACGCCCGAACACCTGCGGGCGTTCCGGTCGTGGGAGCGGTGAGCGACGAGCGGGAGCGGCACGGCACGTGGACGGCAGGAACCGTACGAAGCGAAGGACTCCCATGCGTGAACTGAACGACGACCTCGACCGGCGTACGACCGCCGAGTCCATCGAACGGGGCGGCGGGGGACCCGGCGTGGCCGAACTCCTGGCCAGGGTGAGGGCGGTGGAGGAAGCGCCCGCGTCCGCGACGCCCGTGCGGGACGCGACGGCACTCGCCGAGACCATCGCGGCCGCCGCCGGCCGGCATCTGCCCGGCGGTGAACTCGCCCCCGACGCCGACTTCTTCGACGCCGGCGGCACCTCCGTCCACGCGGTGGAGCTCGCCGCCGAGCTGGAGGAGGAGCTGGGCATCGAGATCGACCTCGACGACGTCTTCGCCGACGCCCGCCCCACCGCCCTGGCCCACCGCTGGCTCCCCGCCCTCCCGGCGGCCCCGGACGCCCGGACGCCCGCCCCCGCGCGTGACCCGCACACCCCCGTCCCCACCGCGCTGCCCCCCGTCGCCACCGCCCTGCCCGCCGTCGCCACCACCCCGCACACCCCTTTCCCCACCACCCCGCACACCCCTTTCCCCACCACCCCGCCCGGCCTCCCCACGGTCCTGCCCGCCGTCCGCCCCCGCACCCTCCCCGCCCCCCGCACCCCGGCCCCCGCGCGGCACGGGGAGACCGGGCCCGTGCGGGCCAGGCAGGAGGACCTGGCGCAGATCCTGGAGGACCTGTCCCTCGCCGACCGGCTGCCCTTCGTCGACGTGCCGGAGCCCGTGGCGCCCCGGCGGATCCTGCTCACCGGGGCGACCGGATTCCTCGGCGGGCACATGCTGCTCGACCTGCTGCGGCACAGCGACGCCCAGGTGTACTGCCTCGTCCGCGCGGACGACGAGGAGTCCGCGACCGCCCGGCTCGGCGAGCAGTTGCGCGCCCACCTGCTGCCCTGGTCCTCCGAGGTCCGCCGCCGCATCACCGTCCTGCCCGGCGACATCCGCCACCCCCGCCTCGGCCTGACCGACGAGCGGTGGCACACCCTCGCCCACGAACTCGACAGCGTCGTCGGTGTGGCGGCGGCCGTCGACTTCCTGCGCGGCTACCGGTCCCTGCGCGCGAGCAACGTCCTCGGCGCCCTCACCCTCGCCGAACTCGCCGCGACCGGACGCCCCAAGCCGCTGCACCACATCTCCTCCATCGCCGTGTTCAACGAGGTCGGCATCACCTCCATGGGCGAGGACGACCCCCTCGCCCACGTCGACCGGCTCATCTCCGGCTACGACCAGTCCAAGTGGGCCGCCGAGGTCGCCCTGCGCCGCGCCCGCGACCACGGCCTCGTCGTCACCGCGCTGCGCCCCGGAGGCATCGGCGGCCACACCCGCACCGGCGCCCACAACCCGCTCGACCTCAGCAGCGGCCTGATCTCGGCCTTCGGCCGCCACCGCACCGTACCGGCGTTCCGGCACCTCAACGCGGCCCCCGTGGACTGGGTGAGCCGGGTGGCCGTCGCCACCGTGTGCGAACCCGACGCCTGGGGCTTCGACTACAACCTCACCGGCGTGCCCAACAGCCTCGACGACGTCGTGCGCGACATGGCGTTCGGCGGCATGCACGTCCGCGTCCAGGACTGGGACGAGTGGCGCGCCGACACCCTCGCCCGCCTCGACGCCGACCCCGTCCCCGAACTCGCCTTCCTCACCCGCGTACTGCGCAGCCCCACCGCGCTCAAACTGGTCGAGGCCACCCTCAAGGGCCCCGAGGCCGGCGCCGAACGCACCGCCGCCCTCGTCGCCGCCCTCGGTCTGCCGCCCGCCGCCCGCTACGACGCCCGCGCCCAGCTCAAGACCTTCGAGAAGCTCGCCGCCGACGGCCTCGCCCGCCTCCCGCACAAGGACGACCAGCCCTACCTCTGGTTCACGGAGACCACCGAGGGCACCGTGGGCCCCGTCGGCGCGACCGCCTCGACACCCTGCTCGATGGCGCTCACCCTCTCCATCGCCGGCATGCACCAACTGGTCAGGGAGCGCCGGGTGGACGTCAGCGGCGAGGTCACCTGCGCCGCGATCCACCCCGAGCCGCTGACCGTGGAGCGCGGCGACCTCTGGGTCCGCCCCGAGGAGGGCATCCCCCAGCGGCACGGACTGCGCCACCAACTCCTGCGCTACCGGCTGAAACTGGTCGACGCCGACGGCGGCAGGTGGTGGCTGGAGGGCCGCAAGTACGCCCGCGCCCGCCGCGACCTGTGGCGCCAGACCCGCGCCCTCACCGTCGAGATAGGGCGCGAGGGCGAGGCGGCCGGCCTGCTCGGCGAGGTCGTCGTCCCCGCCGACTCCTACGTCCGCGACCAGATCGACGGCATCAAGGTCGACCCGCGGCTCACCGGCCAGGAGAAGCGCGCCGCCAAGCTGACCTGGCTCGCCTGGTTCGGCCTGGAGATGGGCCGCGGGCTCGTCGGACCCTTCGCCCGCGCCGCCGCGGACCTGCTCGACCTGCGCCGCACCCCGAACCTCACGGAGCAGCAGCGATGATCTTCCGAACCAGTCCCAGGACCGCCCGGCCGGCGCTCCGCCGGGTCCGCACCACCGCCGGTCTGCGCCCGCTGCGCCACCGGCTCGACCCGGCGGCCGTCGAGGAGATCCCGCTGCGCACGGCCGACGGCGTCCGCATCGGCCTCACCCGCGTCCACACGGGCGACCCGGGGCGGCCCGCCGTGCTGATCCTGCACGGGCACACGGCGTCCGCCGACATGTTCCTGCTGCCCGAGACCCGCAACCTCGTGGACGTCCTGCTCGACGAGGGCTACGAACCCTGGCTGCTGGACTGGCGGGGCAGCTGCCGGCTGCCCTACAACGAGAACGGCGGCCGGTACACCTACGACGACGTCGCGCTGTACGACATCCCCGAGGCGGTCGCCCACGTCCGCACGCACATCGGCGACCGGCCGCTGTTCGTGGTCGCGCACTGCGTCGGCTCCCTCACCCTGTCGCTCAGCATGACCGCCGGGCTCGTCCCGGGACTCGCCGGAGTGGTCTCCCAGGGCGTGTTCCTCACGCCGAAGCTGGCGGGCCGCACCTCGCTGCGGATGTCGGTGATGGGGGAGCTGCTGAAGTCGCGCATCGACCACATCCCGGTCGACATCCGCAAGGTCGGCCTCTGGTCGAAGTACACCCCCCTGTTCGCGCTGGCCTCCCGCGGGGCGGACTGCCCCGACCCCACCTGCCAGATCCTGCACAACTCGGCCTGGGGCTCGGGCGCCTCGCTCTTCGTGCACGAGAACCTGGCCGAGGCCACCCACGACCGGCTCGCCGAACTCCTCGGCCCCGCGCCCCTGTGGATCCTGCCGCACCTGCGCCGCATCGAACTCGCCCGCACGGTCGTGCGCTGGCACGACACCGACCACCGCTACCGGGCGCTGCCGCCCAACGCGCTGGACGCGGTCGACCGCATCGACACCCCCGTCCTGCTGCTCGCGGGCAGCGACAACGGGCTGTGGCTGGACTCGCAGAAGCTCTGCCACGAGGTCCTGGCGCACCGCAGGCCCGAACTGGACGTGCGGTACGCGGAGATCCCCGGGTACGGCCACCTGGACACGTTCCTCGGCCGCGGCGCCGCCCTCGACGTCTACGGGCACATCCTCGACTTCCTGGGCGAACGACGGTGACGGCGGGCGCCCCGGCCGGTTACCGTACCGGTCAGTAACGGGACGGACACCAGGAGGCCCCCATGCCGCAGCTAGAGGTCGACGGCGCGGTGCTGACGTACGACGACGAGGGTCCCCGCGACGGCGACGGCGTGCCGCTCGTGTTCGTCCACGGCTGGACGGCCGACCGGCACCGCTGGGACCACCAGATCGGGCACTTCTCGGCGACCCGCCGGACGGTCAGGCTGGACCTGCGCGGGCACGGCGAGAGCACCGGGGCGGGCGTGCGCACGGTCGCCGAACTGGCGGACGACGTGCTCGCCCTGCTCGGCCACCTGGAGATCGACCGCTGCGTCCTGGTCGGCCACTCCCTGGGCGGGATGATCGCCCAGACCGTCGCGCTCGCCCACCCCGAGCGGGTCGAGCGGCTGGTCCTGGTCGACTCCATCGGCCGGATGACCTACAGCCGTGGCCGGGGCCTGCTCATGGCGGTGTCCACGCTCGTGCCGTTCAAGCTGTTCGTCGCCGCCAACATCCAGCGCGCCTTCTCGCCTGGCTACCCGCGCGAGGAGGTCCGCAAGTACGTCCGCGCCTCCGCCGGCACGCCCCGCGAGGTCGTCATGACGCTCTACGGGGCCATGCGCGCCTTCGACGTCCTCGACCGCGTCGGCGAGATCACCGCCCCCACCCTGCTGGTGCACGGCTACCACGACGTGCAACTCCCCGTCGCGCAGATGCTGCGGATGGCGAAGGAGTACCGGGACGCGACGATCCGGATCGTCGACGCGGGCCACGAGCTGCCCGTGGAGAAGCCCGCCGAACTGACCGCGGCGATCGACGCGTTCGTCACCACCAAGGCGGCGTAGCGACCCGTACCGACCCACGATCACGGAGGACACCCGGACGGGTGTCCTCCGTTTTTGGCAACTCTTTGCCCGTGGCCGATTAGGGGCAGCCGCGGCCCGCCACCGCCGGGCCCGCCGCCTCTCGCGCAGGCAAAACACGGCCGAAAGAGTGGGGAGAAGGGGGCCGTCCGGGTTACGGCCGCGTTGACCGGATGGGGTGTCCGGACACACGGTTGTTACATAGATGCTCAATACAACTGGTTCGGCGCCCCCACCGCCCACGCGGAAAGTACGCAGGTGAACCGGGTGCGGCGGCCGGACCGGAGTGAGGAGGCACATGATGTGCGGCATCACCGGCTGGGTTTCCTTCGACCGTGACCTGCGGAACGAGACCGCCGCATTGGATGCGATGACGGAGACCATGGCCTGCCGCGGCCCCGACGACCGGGGCACCTGGACCGAGGGCCCCGCCGCCCTCGGACACCGCAGGCTCGCGATCATCGACCTGCCCGGCGGGCGCCAGCCCATGACCGCCGACACCCCCGACGGCACCGTCGGCCTCGTCTACTCCGGCGAGACCTACAACTTCACCGAACTGCGCCGCGAACTCACCGACCGCGGACACCGGTTCACCACCGACTCCGACACCGAGGTCGTCCTGCGCGGCTACCTCGAATGGGGCGACCGCCTCGCCGAGCGGCTCAACGGCATGTACGCCTTCGCCGTCTGGGACGGCCGCCACGACAGGCTCGTCATGATCCGCGACCGCATGGGCATCAAGCCCTTCTACTACGCCCCCACCCCCGACGGCGTCCTCTTCGGCTCCGAACCCAAGGCGATCCACGCCAACCCCCTGGTCCGGCGGCGCGTCGGCCTCGACGGGCTGCGCGAGATGTTCACCATGATCCAGACCCCGGGCCACGCCGTCTGGGAGGGGCTGCGCGAGGTCGAGCCCGGCACCGTCGTCACCGTCGACCGCGACGGCCCGCACACCCGCGTCTACTGGCGCCTGGAGACCCGCCCGCACACCGACGACCGCGACACCACCGTCGCCCGCGTCCGCGAACTCCTCGACGACATCGTGCGCCGCCAGCTCGTCGCCGACGTCCCCCGCTGCACCCTGCTGTCCGGCGGCCTCGACTCCTCCGCCATGACCGCGCTCGCCGCGCGGCAGCTCGCCGCCGAGGGCGAGAAGGTGCGCAGCTTCGCCGTCGACTTCGTCGGCCAGGCCGACAACTTCGTCGCCGACGAACTGCGCGGCACCCCCGACACCCCCTTCGTGCACGACGTGGCCCGGCTCGCCGGCACCGACCACCAGGACATCGTCCTCGACGCGCAGACCCTCGCCGACCCCGCCGTCCGCGCCAAGGTGCTCGGCGCCCGCGACGTGCCCGCCGGCCTCGGCGACCTGGACGCCTCCCTCTACCTGCTGTTCAAGGCCGTGCGCGAACGCTCCACCGTCGCCCTGTCCGGCGAGTCCGCCGACGAGGTCTTCGGCGGCTACCGCCAGTTCTTCGACGAGGAGGCCCGCACCGCCGAGACCTTCCCCTGGCTGGCCGTGACCGGACGGCACTTCGGCTCGGGCGCCGGCATCCTGCGCCCCGACCTCGTCAAGGCCCTGGACCTGGAGACGTACGTCGCCGACTCCTACCGCACCGCCGTCGCCGCCGTCCGGCGCCTCGACGGCGAGAGCGACTTCGAGTACCGGATGCGGCGGATGAGCCACCTCCACCTCACCCGGTTCGTCCGCGCCCTCCTCGACCGCAAGGACCGCATGAGCATGGCCGTCGGCCTGGAGGTCCGCGTCCCGTTCTGCGACCACCGGCTCGTCGAGTACGTGTTCAACGCGCCCTGGTCCCTGAAGTCCTTCGACGGCCGCGAGAAGACCCTGCTGCGGGAGGCCACGGCCGACGTCCTGCCGCGCTCCGTCTACGACCGGGTCAAGAGCCCCTACCCGTCCACGCAGGACCCCGGCTACGGCCGCGCCCTCCAGGACCAGGTGAAGGATCTGCTGGCCCGCCCCGACCACCCGGTGTTCGACCTCGTCGACCGGGAGCAGGCGGCCCGTGCCGCCCGCAGCGACACCCCCGCGAGCACCCAGGCGGGACGGCACGGACTGGAGCGGACCCTCGACCTGGCCCTGTGGCTGGACCTCTACGCCCCCGAGCTGACCCTCAGCTGAGGCCGAGCGCCCGGTCCGCGGCGGCCCGCGAGGGCTGCCACCACGTCGTCACCGGCTCCCACACCAGCACGGCGTCCCCGGCGCCCAGCCGGGCCGCCGTGAAGGTCCGCCCGAAGTGGGAGGGGTCGGCGGCGACGGTGATCGTGTCCACCCGGCGGGCCTCCGGGTCCGCCGGGTCGGCGATCGTGCGCACCGCCGCGTAGGCGGACGCGCCCGCCCCGATGCGGTACGGCCCGCTCTCGCCCTCGGGCACCGGCAGCGCGGCCCCGTCCAGGTCGCCGAAGGTCACCGTCGGGATGCGGTCGACGACGCAGGCGCGGCCACCCCGGTTGGTGACGTCGATACGGACGATGGACGGGGCGACGGCGTCCGCCTTCGCGCGGACGGTCAGGGCCTGCTCCGCGCAGGGCGCGACACGGGCCCCGGCGGCCTGGCTCTGCGGAGCGGACAGCAGCAGGGCGGCGACGGCGGCCGGAACGGCGCCCGCGGCCACGGCGGTACGGATGCGCATGAGGAACTCCCCCTGATTCGTTCGATGCGGTCACGGCGTGCCGAAGCACGCACACCCTGTGTGACGTGCGGGACCGCGCCGAGGTTGTACCGCTTCCCTGCCCGCCGTCCGACTGTCACCCGTCCGGAGCAGCCGGGTCACTGCCTGGAGGAGTACGGGGCGGAGTTCCAGCGGGTCCCGCCCGCCGGGCACGAACTGCCGTCCGGCGGCAGGGTTCCGTACAGCAGGAAGTCGTCGACCTTGCGGTGCACGCACTTGGACGACCCGTACCCGGTGTGGCCCTCGCCCTTGTTGTCCAGCACCACCGCGGCGGGACCGAGCCGCTTCGCCGTCTCCTCGGTCCAGCGGTACGGCGTGGCCGGGTCGCCCCGCGTGCCCACCAGCAGCACCTTCGCCGAGTCGAGGTCCTTCACCTTCTCGCGGATGAAGTCGGTGCCCTTCGGACGGCCGTAGCACATCAGCACCCCGGTCAGCCGGTGGCGGCCGAACACCGGCGACGCCTTCTCGTACGCCGCGCGCAGCCGTCCGACCTCCGCCGTCACCCGGGCCGCGGTGGGCCGGTCCGGGTCGTCCGCGCAGTTGATCGCCATGAACGCGGCCGGCAGATTGTCGAACGGGACGTCCGCCTCGTCCACCAGCCCGCCGGAGCCGCGCCACGGCGCCATGCCGCCCGACGCGAAGCTCTCCACCCCACTGGTGTCGCCGTTCTCGGTCAGCGCCGCCAGCGCCCGTTCCAGGGACGGCCACATCTCCTCGCTGTAGAGGGCCTGCCCGATCGCGCCCACCAGGTCCTGGCCGGTGAACGGCTCGCCGAAGCCCGTCGGCACCGGGTCCCGGTCGAGCGAACGCACCAGCTCGGTGACCTTGTCGCCCGCCGTGCGCCGGTCCTGCCCGAACGGGCAGCCCAGGTCGGTGACGCACCGGTCCAGGAAGCCGTCCAGCGCGGTCTGCTGCCCCGCGGCACCCGCGAGCCCCTGCTCGGACAGCGGCTCGGTCAGGGTGTCCACCCCGTCCAGGACCATCCGCCCCACCTTGCCGGGGAACTGCGTCGCGTACACCGCGCCGAGCCGGGTGCCGTAGGAGAAGCCCAGGTAGTTGAGCTTCCCGTCGCCGAGTGCCTGGCGTATGACGTCCATGTCGCGGGAGGTGTTCACCGTGCCCATGTGCCGCAGCACCGGCCCCGAGTGCTCGGCGCACTCGGCCGCGGCCTTCCTGAGCCGTTCCAGCATCGCCTTCGGGTCCCTGGCGTCCGGGGCCCGCACGGCGCTCTCCGGGACGTCGTCCGCGCCCTCGCCGCAGCTGACGGGGGAGGAGCGGCCGACCCCGCGCGGATCGAAGGTGACCACGTCGTAGCCGTTGGTCAGCCCCAGGTAGTCCTTGCCCGCCCCGGCGAGCGTGCTGATCCCGGGGCCGCCGGGCCCGCCGAAGTTCAGCAGCACCGAACCGCGGGACTTCCCGGTCGCCCGGTAGCGGGCCAGCGCCACGTCCAGGGTGCCGGCGTCCGGCCGGGCGTAGTCGAGCGGCACCGTCACCCGGCCGCAGCGCAGGTCTTTGGGCACGGCCGCGCCCTCGCAGGCTGACCAGACGACCTTCTGACGGTAGAAGCGGGTGAGATCCGGCTGCGACGCCTGCGACGGCTGCGCGGCGGTGGCCGCGGGCAGGCCCGCCGCGAGCAGGGCCAGCGCGACGACTCCGGCGCCCGCCCAGCGCCGGGCGGTGGGCCGTGTGGTGGGCCGTATGGACGGCTTGGCCAGCATCGATGCCTCCAGGGACGCCCCGCGGCGGACCCGGGCAGCGCCCTCGAACACCCTATGCGGGCCCCGGAACACCCGCCTCCGGACGGACCCGCTCAGGTGTACGGATAGTGGGCATTCGAGGTTTTTACCGCTGGTTCGACAGATTCACCACCCGATGGAGTGAAAGAGCGTTTAGCCATAACTCGGGTGCTCCGGCGGCGTTCTATCCGGTGCGGGCAAGTGCCCGCGTCCAAGTCTGGAAGGCAGGGAACCATGAAACGGTTCGCCCGAAACGGCGTGCTCGTCGTCGCGGCCGCTTCCGGGGCGATGGCCGTGGCCGGGCCGGCGTTCGCCGACTCGGCCGCGGACGGCTCCGCGGCCGACTCGCCGGGAGTGGCATCCGGCAACTCGATCCAGTTGCCGGTCCACGTCCCGGTCAACGTGTGCGGCAACACGGTGAACGTGCTGGGGCTCCTCAACCCCGTGGCGGGGAACTCGTGCGCCAACGAGGGCGGCTCCCGGGGCGGAGGGTCCGGCGGGTCGTCCACGTCCGGCGGTGCGAGCGCGCAGAGCGTCGAGTCCGACTCGCCGGGGCTGCTGTCCGGCAACGGCATCCAGGCCCCGGTCGACGTCCCCGTGAACGTCAGCGGGAACTCGGTCAACGTGGTCGGCATCGGCAACCCCGTGTTCGGCAACGAGTCCGTGAACGGCCCCGGCGAGCCGCCGGCGACCTCCACCCCGGAGCCGCCCGCCCCGCCGAGGTCCGAGCGGACCCCGCCGGAGCCGCAGGCCCCGCCGGCCACCCGTGAGGTGCCGCCCACCGGGCCGTCACTGGCCCACACGGGTGCGGACGCCACGGTGCCCGCCGTGGCCGGCGGTGCCGTGCTGCTGCTCGCCGGCACCGTGCTCTACCGGCGGTTCCGCCCCCACCAGGGGCGCTGACCGCACCCCACCGCACGGCCCCACCGGAATCCCGACCGGTGGGGTCCTCCCCTGTCCGCGGCCCCGCACCGGCCGCGGATCAGGTCACCCCGTGCGCGCGCCGGTGCAACGCCCGCATCCGCCCGGCCAGTTCGGGCACCGGCCCGTCGACCGGCACGCCCGGCGCGACCTCCCGCACCGGAAGGGGCCGCACCGCGAGCTCCGTCACCCCCAGCTCGCCCAGCCAGGCGACCAGTTGTTCGGACGAGGCGACGTACACGATGCGGCCGAGCCCCACCCAGGCGTGCGCCGCCGCGCACATCGGGCAGTGCTCGCCGGAGGTGTAGACGGTCGCAGCGGCCCGCTCCTCCGGGGCCAGTCGCTCGGCCGCCCAGCGGGCCAGCTCGAACTCCGGGTGCCGGGTGAGGTCCCCGCCGGACACCCGGTTGCGGTCCTCGGCCAGCACCGCCCCGTCCGCGCCGACCAGGACCGAACCGAACGGTTCGTCCCCCGCCTCCAGCGCCTCGGCCGCCAGCTCCACGCACCGGCGCAGATACCGCAGTTCGCTCTCCTCCACCATGGCGTACGCCCTTTCTCCCGGTCGGCTCCCGGGCACGGTACGGGTGCGCCGGGGCCTGTTCCAGGCCATGACCCGGGTGTCCGCGAACACCCCACGAACGGGGGTGAATCCGGCATCCCGTCGGCGGGAGGACGATCAGGACAGGAAAAACCATTGCTCCGCGTGGCGCGGGATGCTGGAGTGAGCGCATGGATCACGGTGCGGTACTCGCCCTCTACGACCGGGACATGCGCGAGGGAGCCAGGCCCGACGGCCCCGGGACGGAGGTCGAACACACCGGGCGCGTGGTGCGCCAGGTCGCCGACGACCATGGCTGGAACGGTGTGGTCTGGTCCGACCTGGACGAGTCGACCGCGGACGCGGCGATCGCCGAGCAGATCGCGCGCTTCACCGCGCTGGGCCGGGACTTCGAGTGGAAGCTGTACGGCCACGACCTCCCGGTGGACCTCGGCTCCCGGCTGCTGGCCGCCGGTTTCAGGGCCGAGCCCGAGGAGACGCTGATGGTCGCCGAGGTCGCCACCCTCACCGCCGACGCCGAACCGCCGGAGGGCATACGGATCGTGCCCGCCGTCGACGCGGCAGGCATCGACCTCGTCGTGGACGTGCACGAGAAGGCGTTCGGCACCGACGGCTCCCGGCTGCGCCGCCAGTTGCTCGCCAGGCTCGCCGACTCCCCCGACACCGTCGTCGCGGTGGTGGCGCTCGCCGGGGACGAACCCGTCAGCGCGGCCCGCATGGAACCGGTGCCCGGCACCCGCTTCGCCGGGCTGTGGGGCGGCGGCACCGTCGAGGCGTGGCGGGGCCGGGGCATCTACCGCGCCCTGGTCGCCCACCGCGCCCAGGCCGCCGCCGCCCGCGGCTACCGCTACCTCCAGGTCGACGCCTCGGTCCAGAGCCGCCCCATCCTCGAACGCCTCGGCTTCCAGCCCCTGAGCACGACGACGCCGTATCTGTACGGCCGCTGACGCCCGCTCGGCCGGAGCACGGAGCACGGAGCACGGAGCACGGAGCACGGAGCACGGAGCACGGAGCAGGGGGCGCGGGGCGCGGCAGCGGCCCGGGGCCGAACGACCCGGAGGTCGGGGCCGGTTGGCCCCACCGGGTCGCACGCGTGAGCTGTGATGCTGGTGTTCGAGGGCGCGGCACGGCGCTCTCGGGGGGACCGCCTCCCGTGGCGTCCGTCGTCTCGCGCACCCGGGACGTCACGGTCGAGGCACGGGCCCGTCGCCCGCAGCGGGGAGCCGCGCGCGGCGGGCCCGCGGTACCCCGCCCGACCGGCCCCGTCGCCCGGCCACTGCCCGGCGACGGGGCCGGTCCGGTCGTCACCGCCGGGTCCGCGCCGCTTCCCGCGGCCCGGTCCGACGCGATGTGCCGGACCGGCGCGGGTCGCCTCCGCCCGCCGGGCGGATCAGCGGCGGCTGCGGGACCGGTCCAGGGCGGCGACGCCCACCGCGGCCAGGGCGATCTGGATGAACCACTCGATCCAGTCGGGTCCGTCGGTGTCGGCGACGCCGAGGCCCGCGGCGATCGCCGAGCCGAGCAGCGCGGCGACGATGCCGACGACGATCGTCAGGACGATGCCGATGTGCTGGCGCCCGGGAACCACCAGGCGTCCCAGTACACCGATGATGATGCCGATGACGATGGCACTGATGATGCCCGCGATCTCCATGTCCGCCTCTTTCCGTTCGTGACCCTCCGTTCTGCAATCTGCCCGCAGAAAGCGGAGGCACGCCGTACCGGTTCTTGCCGGGACTTGGTGTTCACCGCACAGTCATGCCATGTACCTTTCAAGCGTGTGACGCGTGTAGAAGTCTCGGTCCCGCTCTACGCGCGAAGACATGGCGCCCCCACCGCCTCACCCCACTCACGGAGGTTCGCCGGATGCCCGCATCCAGAAGGTTCCGCCGCAGACTCACCACCGCCCTCGCCGGACTCGGCCTGCTCGTGACGGGCGCCGCCGTCCAGGTCGGCCCGAGCGCCGCCCCCGCCCACGCCGCCGGCACGCACCGCGTCCTGTTCGACAACGCCCACGCCGAAACGGCGGGCAACGCCGACTGGATCATCTCCACCAGCCAGCCCGACCCGCTCGGCCAGGACGCCACGCCCAACGCCGAGACCGACTGGACCGGCGCCCTGTCCTCGTGGGGGGTCGCCCTCCAGAAGGCCGGCGGCTACAGCCTCAAGACGCTGCCGTCGGGGTCGAGCCTCGCCTACGGCGGCTCGTCGGCGACCGACCTGTCGAACTTCGACACCCTGGTCCTGCCCGAGCCCAACACGCTGTTCACGTCCGCCGAGAAGACCGCCGTCATGAACTTCGTCAAGAACGGCGGCGGGCTGTTCATGATCTCCGACCACACCGGCGCCGACCGCAACAACGACGGCAAGGACGCGGTCGCGATCCTCAACGACCTGATGAGCAACAACAGCGTCGACTCCACCGACCCGTTCGGGTTCTCCATCGACGCGCTCGACATCGCCTCCGGCTACCCGGCGGCGATCACCTCCGCCACCGACCCGGTCCTGCACGGCCCGTTCGGCACGGTCACCAAGAGCCTCGTCGCCGACGGCACCACGGCCACGCTCAAGCCGGCCGACAACCCCGCCGTCAAGGGCCTGGTCTACCGCTCCGGTTCCTCGGGCAACACCGGCGCGTTCTTCCTGACCAGCACCTTCGGCAGCGGCCGGGTGGCCTTCTGGGGCGACAGCTCGCCCATCGACGACGGCACCGGCCAGTCCGGCAACACCCTCTACGACGGCTGGCACGACACGGGCGCCACCAACGCGGCCCTCGCCCTCAACGCCACGGCCTGGCTGGCCGGTTCGGGCTCCACCGGCGGCGGTGGTGGAGGCGGCGGCACCTGCACGGCGGGCCAGCTCCTCGGCAACGGCGGCTTCGAGTCGGGCGCCACCACCTGGAGCGCCGGCAGCGGTGTCATCACCGACTCCACGGGGGAGTCGCCCCGTTCGGGCTCCTACTACGCCTGGCTCGACGGCTACGGCACCGCCACCACCGACACCCTGTCCCAGACGGTGACCGTCCCCGCCGGGTGCACCTCCGCCACCCTCGGCTTCTATCTGCACGTCGACACGGCGGAGACCAGCACCACCACCGCCTACGACACCCTCAAGGCGCAGGTCCTGAACGGTTCCGGGACCGTGCTGAGCACCCTGGCGACCTACTCCAACCTGGACGCGAACAGCGGCTACACCCGGCGCAGCTTCAACCTCGCCGCCTACGCGGGCCAGACCGTCACCCTCAAGTTCACCGGCACCGAGGGCTCCAAGCTCCAGACGTCCTTCGTGATCGACGACACCGCGCTCGACGTCTCCTGAACCCTGGGGGGCGTCGCCCGCCCCCCACCGGGTCACCCGCGCCGGCTCACCGCGCGGCGACGGTCCGCTCCGGGGTGTTCCAGCCGGACACCCGTACCCGGGGCGCGGAGCCGTGCAGGTCGGAGGTGCGGTAGGTGGCGGTCAGCGTCACCGACTCGCCCGGCCACAGGCTGACGTCGTTGTCCGACCAGCGCACCGGCAGCACCGGCCGGCCCCGCGTGTCCACGAGGTGGACGTCCGTCAGCAGCGACGGAGTGCTCCCGCCGCCCGCGTGCCGCAGCGTCACCGTCGTGGTCGACGTCCCGCCGTCCGACACGGTCGACGCCTCGGCCGCCACCGGCACCGCCGCCATCGACTCCAGGCCCTTGAGGTCGGCGTAGCTCGTGGTCGGCGTGTAGTACCAGTCGGTGCGGTCCCAGTCGAGGGTGTCCGGCTCGGTGGAGAGCCAGTACACGTTCCGGCTCACCTCCCTGCCGTCGGGGCCGGTCAGCACCAGCCGCGCCAGATACGTCGCCGGCAGTCCCTCCACCGATTCGGGCAGCGTGAGCGCGGTGGTGTGCGCGCCGTCGCCCTCCACCGACACCCCGGCGACGGACCTGTCGTACAGCTGCCTGCCGTCGGGGGCGAACAGCGTGGCGCGCGCGGTGAGTCCGCTCGCGACGGCGTGCCGGTTGTTGACCACGGCCACCGAGCGGTCGTCGTAGGAGTACTGCACGTGCAGCGGCTCGCCCGCCTTCTTCGCCCCGAAGTAGGCCCCGCCCTGGTCGAGGTAACGGTCCGTCAACTGCCAGTGCAGGGACGTCCAGCCGCTGTTGAACATCCAGTAGACGACCCCGGTCGACGGCTCCGAGTCGTCCTTGGCGTTGCGCCCGTACGCCTCGAACTGCGCCCGCACGTTCTCGTACTGCGCGAGCTGCGCCTTGCGCACGTAGTCCGTCAGACTCGTCGGGGTGCCGTAACGGCCGCTCAGCGCCTCGTCGTAGATCTTCAGGGTGGCGAAGGTGTCGGACGGCGAGCGGTGGTACTGGCGGGCGTCCGGGTCCTTCCAGAGGGTGTCCAGCTCGGCCGGCGTCAGCATGCGGCGCAGCGTGTCGAGCGTGGGGACGTCGGGGCCGGCGCTGGTCTCGGAGTTGAAGCCGGTGGCCCCGCCCTCGCGCTTGGCGTACCAGTAGCCGGGCGGGACCCAGTCGTAGGGGCCGGTCATCTTCATGCCCGAACTACCCAGCTGCGGCGAGGACTTGTCGGACGCGGCGGCGACCACGGGGGTGGACCAGTCGGCGTCGCGCAGGGCGTCCAGGTAGTCCTTCTCGATGGTCGCGTCGGGGGCGAAGTCGCTTCCGATCAGGAACGAGATCACGCTCGGGTGGTCGCGCAGACGGGCGGCCTCGGCGGCCATCGACGCCTTGGCCACCGGGCGGTCGGCGGCCGTCCACTCCTCGCCCTTCTCGTCCCCGTTGACCTCGCCCTCCCACTTGTCGCAGCACTCCCAGCCCGGCAGGGTCAGCACACCGAGGCGGTCGGCCAGGTCGAAGAACTCGTCCGGTTCGATGTGCCCTTCGAGACGGATGGTGTTGAGGCCCAGGTCGAGGGCGTACTTCAGCCGGTCCTCCGCAAAGGTGCGGTCCCAGCGCAGGAACTCGTCCGGCGACCAGCCGCCGCCCTTGATCAGCAGATCGCGGCCGTTGATCCGGTACTGCCGTGCCCCGTCGGCGTTGAGGGGTGCCCGCACGTCCCGGACGCCGAAGGAGCTGTGCGCGGTGTCCGACGTCCGGCCGGAGACGGACGCGGTGAGGTCGAGGTCGTACAGGGGCTGGCCGCCCATGCCGGCGGGCCACCACACGCGCGGCGCGGTGAGGCGCAGTCCGGGGACGTCGGCGGGGGTGAAGGTCACGGTCCGTGTCTCGTGGGCGGCGAGGCGCACGGAGCTCCGCAGGGCGGTGCC
Organism: Streptomyces sp. NPDC026672; assembly: GCF_040638185.1. Classification (NCBI taxonomy): domain Bacteria; kingdom Bacillati; phylum Actinomycetota; class Actinomycetes; order Kitasatosporales; family Streptomycetaceae; genus Streptomyces; species Streptomyces sp. NPDC026672. The sequence continues at coordinate 57,634 of NZ_JBEZXS010000008.1, read as the reverse complement.
CGCGACGCTGCCGGCGAGCTCGGCGGTGACGGGGGAGCCGGAGTCGTTGCGGACGCGTGCCTCGACCGTGAGGTCGGCGGTGGCGAGGGAGGGCACGGCGAGGTCGGTCACGACGTGCGCGTCACGCAGCGCCACCGGGCCGCCGCGGCGGACCAGGACGTCCCGGACGATGCCCATGTTCTCGTCGGGCGGCGGCTGGAGCCAGTCGAGCCAGCCCATCGTGAGGTTCTTCGTCGGCTCGTTGGGCCGGATGCGGAAGGCGACCGTGTTGGTGCCGGACCGGATCAGCGGGGTGATGTCCAGTTCGTGGTGGGTGTAGGCGCCGACCACCTTGTCCGCGTCGGCGACCCGGTGGCCGTTCACATAGACGTCGGCGGCCGAGATCACCCCGCTGAAGTCGAGGGAGGTGCGCTCGGAGGCGTCGGCGACGGTGAAGTCGGCGCGGTACCACCAGGGGACCCGGAAGTCGGCCCGGGGGATCTTCTCCTGGTCGGTGGAGTGGAACGGGTCCGGGTGGACGCCTTCGGCGAGCAGCGCGGCGAGCACGGTGGAGCGGGGGCCCGCGGGGTGCCACCCGGAGGTCGGATAGCCGGGGGAGGAGACGGCCGACGGGTCGTCGCCCACCTTCGCCGTCGACTGGATCGCGTACCCGGACAGCGGGGTGCCGGTGCCGGCCGCGGCGGGGACCCGGGTGACCGGGGCGGTGCCGTGCGGCCGGACGGGGTCGTGGAAACCGGCCCAGGCACCGGCGGACAGCGAGCAGAGCAGGCCCAGGAGGACGGCGGGGACGAGCCGGCGGCGGGCGGTGGGGGGAGGGGTCACGCGGGCTCCAGGCTGGTAAAGTTAGGAAACTTTACTAACCTGGGCCAAGCTAGGGGGCCCGACGGTCGCTGTCAATCATCCCGGCGCGCGGGGGACTTGGCCGTCACCCGGCCGAGCGACGCTCGTACACCAGCTCGCGCGCGGTGCCCAGCGCGGTCGCCACCGCCCCGAGCAGTACCGCGTCCTCGCCGAGTCCGCTCGGCGCGATCCGCGGCCGCAGCGGGGTGAGCGAGCGCAGATGTTCGCGCACCGGGCGCAGCAGCAGGTCCACGCTGTGGCCCACCCCGCCGCCGAGCACCACCAGATCAGGGTCGAGCACCGCGGCGGCGGCCGCCACGGTGTGCGCTATCCGCTCGCCCTCCAGCCGGACCGCCTCCACCGCGGCGGTGTTCCCGTGCCGTGCCGCGTCGAACACGCCCTTCGCGGTCAGCTGCCCGCTCATCCCGAACCGCCGTGCCGACTCCACCACGGCGAGCCCCGACACCGCGTCCTCCAGGCGCTCCGGCTTCCGCCGCCCCGGCCACGGCAGGAACCCGATCTCGCCGGCCAGCCCGTGCGCCCCGGTGAACAGCCGCCCCTCGCTGACCACACCCATGCCGAGCCCGGTGCCGATGAGGATGTACGCGAACAGCCTGCTGCCCGTGCCCACCCCGTACGTGTACTCGCCGAGCGCCGCGAGGTTGGCGTCGTTGTGCACCTCCAGCGGGATGCCCAGCTCCTCCCGCATCCGGTCGAACAGGCCCGTACGGCCCGACCCCGGCAGATGCATCGCGTACCGCACCCGCCGCTGCCGCTCGTCGTAGACGCCCGGTGTGCCCACCACCCCGTGGACCACCTCGGCCGGGTCCACCCCGGAGTTGGCGACGACCTGACGGGCCGTGCCGACCAGCAGGTCGGCCAGCGCGTCCGCGCCGCGGGCCCGGTTGCGCACGTCGGAGCGGGCGACCACGGAGCCGTCCAGGTCGACGACCGCGACCCGCAGCCAGCCCCGGCCCACGTCCACGCCCAGCGCGTGGCCGGCGGCCGGGTCGGGGGCGTACAGGACGGCCGTCCGGCCGCGCTCGGGCGCCTGGGTGCCGACCTCGCGGACCAGGCCCGCCGACTCCAGGAAGGCCAGCGCGCTGGACACGGTCGGCTTGGACAGGCCCGTCTCACGGGCCAGTTGGGCGCGGGAGGCCGCGCCGAGACCGCGCAGCCGGTCGAGCAGCAGCCGCTCGTTGGTGCTGCGCAGCCGCCGACGGCTCCAGGGCCGGTCCGGCTGCTCTACGACATCACTGACGGGCATCCGCTCATTCTCGTGCATTCCCGACGCACACTTGACGGGTCTAGTAAGGCTCCTTAACTTTATCCGCCACTCGGCCCTGTCGGGCGCACCCCTCCCTGCCCTGCGTCAGGAGTCCCCATGTCCGGTAGTCCGCCACCCGAGGGTGGCTTCGTCCGGCGCGTCGGCCCGTTCCAGGCGACCGCCATCAACATGAGCCAGATGTGCGGCATCGGTCCGTTCGTGACCATTCCGCTGATGGTCGCCGCGTTCGGCGGCCCCCAGGCGGTCATCGGGTTCGTCGCGGGCGCGCTGCTCGCCCTCTGCGACGGACTCGTATGGGCCGAACTCGGAGCCGCGATGCCCGGGTCCGGCGGCAGTTACGTCTATCTGCGCCAGGCGTTCCAGTACCGCACCGGCCGCCTCGTGCCGTTCCTCTTCGTGTGGACGGCGATGCTCTTCGTCCCGCTGATCATGTCCACCGGCGTGGTCGGCTTCGTCCAGTACCTGGGCTATCTGGCCCCGGGCCTCGGCCAGACCTCCGGCGACCTGATCGGACTCGGCGTCGTCGCCCTCGTCGTGCTGCTGCTGTGGCGCGGCATCGAGCACATCGCCCGGATCACCGCGGTGATGTGGACCGTGATGATCGCGTCCGTGCTGCTGGTGATCGTCGCCGCGGCCACGGACTTCAGCCCGCACCTCGCCTTCACCTATCCGGCGCACGCCTTCGACCTGGGCAGCGACCACTTCTGGCTGGGCTTCGCGGCCGGCCTGACCATCGGCATCTACGACTACCTCGGTTACAACACCACCGCCTACATGGGCGCCGAGATCAAGGACCCCGGCCGCACCCTGCCGCGCTCCATCATCTTCTCGATCGTCGGCATCATGACGATCTACCTGCTGCTCCAGATCGGGACGCTCGGGGTCGTCGACTGGCACCGCATGACCGATCCACACGACATCGCCTCGACCTCCGTCGCCTCCGCCGTCCTGGAGCGGACCTGGGGCAGGGGCGCCGCCGACACCGTGACCGTGCTCATCCTGATCACGGCGTTCGCCTCGGTGTTCACCGGACTGCTCGGCGGCTCGCGCGTGCCCTACGACGCGGCGCGCGACCGCGTCTTCTTCCGGCCCTACGGGAAGCTGCACCCCCGGCACCGCTTCCCGACGCTGGGCCTCGCCACCATGGGGGTGATCACCGCGATCGGCTTCCTCATCGGCCGCCACACGGACCTCGCCACCCTGATCCAACTGCTCACCACGGTCATGGTGATCGTCCAGGCGCTGGCCCAGATCGTCGCCCTCACGGTCCTGCGCCGGCGCCGGCCCACGCTGCGCCGCCCGTACCGGATGTGGCTGTATCCGGTGCCGAGCGTCGTCGCCCTGGTCGGCTGGTGCGTGATCTACGGGTACGCCGACCGCAACTCGCCGGGCCGTCACCCCATCGAGTGGTCCCTGGCCTGGCTCGCCCTGGGCTGCGCGGCGTTCCTGGTGTGGGCCCGCCTGGAGAAGGTGTGGCCGTTCGGGGAGCGCGAGATCAGCGAGGACTACCTCACCGCACAGCGGCAGGACACGGCGCCCACGGGGGTCTGACCTGTGCGAACGCGGTGTCGGGGCGCGCCGGGGCTCGGGCGGGCCTTGACATGCAGGTGATTGCCTGCATAACGTTCGGTGTGCGATCGGAGGACGACACCCGGATGGACAAGGTCTTCAAGGCGCTGGCCGACGAGACGCGCAGGCGGTTGCTGGACCGGCTGCACGAACACAACGGCCAGACGCTGGCGGAACTGTGCGCCCACATCGCCATGACGAGGCAGTCGGTGACCCAGCACCTGTCCGTCCTGGAGGCCGCGAACCTGGTCAGCACCGTGCGGCGGGGGCGGGAGAAGCTGCACTACCTCAACCCCGTGCCGCTCCACGAGATCCAGGAGCGGTGGATCGACAAGTTCGAGCGCCCGCGCCTGCGCGCGCTCGGCGACCTGAAGCGACGAGCCGAGGAAGCCATGAGCGACACACCCAGCTATGTGTACGTCACCTATATCCGCAGCACCCCCGAGAAGGTCTGGGAGGCGCTCACCAGCGCCGAACTGACCGCCGACTACTGGGGTCACAGCAACGTGTCGGACTGGCGCGAGGGCTCCCGCTGGGAACACCGGCGCATCGACGGCTCGGGCGTCGCCGACGTGATCGGCACCGTCGTGGAGAGCGAACCCCCGACCCGGCTCGTGACCACGTGGGCGGCACCGGAGAACGAGGGCCGGGAGGACAAGTACTCCCGGGTCACCTACGACATCAGGCCGCACGACGACATCGTGCGGCTGACCGTCACCCATGAGGATCTCAATGACGAGGGTGAGCTGTCCGACGTGTCCTACGGCTGGCCGGCGGTCCTGTCCAACCTCAAGTCGCTCCTGGAGACCGGGAGCACGCTGCCGCAGGCGCCGTGGGAGGTGCCGGGCAGGTGACGGCGGGCACCGCGGGCCGGTCCGCGCCCTTGCGGACCGGCCCGCGTCCTCCCTTCCAGGAGTGGGGTCCGCTCAGACCTTGGACGTGCTCTTCGCCGCCGTGCCGGCGCAGATCAGCCCGAGGATCACGGCCAGCGCCCCGATGATGACGTTGTTGAGCACGACTCCGGTGTCGGGGCTGCTGCCCACGACCCATGGGGCAATGATCATCCAGATGCCCAGCGCGCACATGGCCCAGCTGAGGCCGTACATCCGCTCGGGGGCCCGGGTGAACCCCAGGGCGAGCAGGCCTATAGCGATACCCATGATCAGGTTGTGGGTCACGAGCGCGGGCTGGCTCGTCGTGTAGTGGAGTATCCACGGGGACGCCGCGCAGTACAGACCGAGGAGGAACACCGGTCCGTCCACGAGCGCCACGTCGCGACCACCGAGTACGCGGGCGTAGCGTGCCCGCATTTCGGAGACATCGGGGTGGGTCGTCATGTCACCCCTGGAGTGCGAGACGTCGGACATGATTCGTCTCCTTCGACTGGCAGGCCCGATCGGCAGGCCCCACCGCGTCCCGTCTGTGCGGTGCGCGGTCGGCGCCGCGTACGCCCATTCTGCGCTTATTTCATCCTTATGTGTAGGGCTGGGGGCAGGTGCGGGGCGCTCCGGTGTGCCGGGTGCGATCCGGGGCAGCCGGACAGGGAGCCGAACTGTCCGTGAACACCCGGGAGGAGTCCGCGTCGATGAGCACGAAGGTCCTGGAACGATTCCCGGCCGGAGCACCGCGCGGGTCGTGGCCGGCGGAGGAGTACGCGGCACGCCGCCGCGCCGAGGGCGAACCGGCCACGGTCGTCATGGATCTGACGTCCGACGCCTTCCTGGTCGTGGTACGGAGCGGCGAGGAGGAAGCGGCGTAGAGCGGTTCGGCCGAGGGTGCGCCGGGCGGCGCCGGGACGAAGGGACCGCGGGGCGCCGCCGGACGGCGTGCCGGGTTGCGGTGGTCGAGCGGCCTGCCGGGCGCGTCGCCCGGACGGTGGGCCGACCGCGGCGCCCCGGGCGGCGGGCCCTGTGCACAAACGGTTTGTGCGGCCCGGACAGCGGGGTTGGCGCGCGAACGGCTCGGTGGCCCGGGTTGCGGGCCCTGCGCACGGACGGTTCGCGGGGGCTCCGCGTCGCCTGCGGCACCGACGCGGTACGGCGGCGCGCCCTGGCCGCGCGCCGGAGCGTTGACGGCATCCTCGTGCCCGGGCACCGGCGGACGGTCGGTGGACGACCGTCCCCGGAAGCCGTGGCGGATCACCGTGCCCAACCGCCGCGAACGGCCGTCCCGGTGGCATCCCCCTGCCGGAGCATCGACGAACGACCGGTGGACGACCGTTCCCGGCTGCCGCGGCGGACGACTGTGCCGGACCGCTGCGGCGGCGTCCCCGTGCCGGAGCGTCGGCGGCCGTCGGTGGACGGCCGTGCCCGGCTGTTGCGGTGTGTCGCCTTGCCCAACCGCCGCCGTGGGCAACCGCGCAGGATCGCCCCCCCCGGTGGATCACCCGTCGTGCCGAAGCCGGGCCGCGCCGTCGTCCCCGGTACCCGTGTGACCAGCGGCGCGTGTCCGTTTCGGCGTCGGGGTCCGCGATGCGAGATCGTGGACGGGTTCTCCTTGACCGGCGTCGACGGCGGCTGACACGATCGACGCCATGACGATGCGACTGGACCTCACGCGGCGACGCCATGTCGACCTCGCGCGCGTCTCCAGCGCCTCCTGTCGCCCCGCGGCCTGATCCCTCCCGGTCCGCCGCGCTCACCCGCGTCGCACGGCGCAGCCCCGGTCGGCCTTCCTGGCCGGTGCACCGCGTCCGCCCGCGCCGCCGCGGGCCCCGTCGCACACGGCGCCCCGAAGGACAACTCCGCGGCACGAGCCCCGTGTTGCACCGAGTGCCAGTGACCCGCACCCGTCGCACCTCACCCGCACCCGCCCGGCCCACCCGGACCGTCCGGGCCCCGGCTCCCAGAAGGGGGTATCCATGCCCGCCCATGTGATCGCCGACGACGCGGAGGCCCTGGCCGTCGCCGCCGCCCTCGCCGACGAGTTCCGGGCGGGCGCCACCGCCCGCGACGCCGAACGCCGGTTGCCCCGCGAGGAACTGGACCGTCTCTCGGCCTCCGGTCTGCTCGCGGTCACCGTACCCGCCGACCACGGCGGCGCCGACGTCACCGCGCTCACCCTCGCCGAGATCTTCCGCCTGCTCGGCTCCGCCGACGGCAGCCTCGCCCAGATCCCGCAGAGCCACTTCGCCTACGTCAACGTCATCCGCCGTCAGGGCACCCCCGCGCAACAGACCTTCTTCCACGCCGAACTGCTCGCCGGCCGCCGCTTCGGCAACGCCCAGTCCGAGGCGGGCACGAAGCACGTCCAGGACATCCGCACCCGCCTGGAGCCACGGCCCGACGGCTCCTTCCTGCTCACCGGCGTCAAGCACTACTCCACGGGCGCCCTCTTCGCCGACTGGATCCCGGTGCTCGCACGCGCCGAGGACGACCGACTGCACGTGGCCTACGTGCCCCGGGACGCCCCCGGCCTGACCGTCGTCGACGACTGGGACGGCATGGGCCAGCGCACCACCGCGAGCGGCACCGTCCGCCTCGACGCCGTACCGGTGCCCGCCGACCGGGTCCTGCCCCATCACCTCACCTTCGAGGGACCCCAACTCCACGGCGCCGTAGCCCAGTTGCTGCACGCCGCCATCGACACCGGGATCGCCGGGGGAGCGCTCGCGGAGGCCGTCGAGTTCGTCCGCACCAAGAGCCGGCCCTGGTTCGAGAGCGGCCACGAGACCGCCGCCGAGGACCCGCTGCTGATCCAGCGCTTCGGCGAACTCGACCTCCTGGTACGGGCGTCGAAGGCACTCCTGCACGAGGCGGCCCGCACCGTCGACACCGCCGCCGCGGACCTCACCGACGACTCGGCCGCCGAGGCGTCCCTCGCGGTCGCCGCCGCCAAGGTCCAGGCGGCGCAGGCGGCCGTCGAGGTGTCCGGCGCCCTGTTCGAGGTGTCCGGCACCCGCTCCGCCCTCAACTCCCTGAACCTGCACCGGTACTGGCGCGACGCCCGCACCCACACCCTGCACGACCCGACCCGCTGGAAGATCCAGCACCTCGGCCGGTTCGTCCTGGGCGGCACCCGCCCGCCCCGCCACGGCCTGCTCTGACGGACACTCGCGATCGGAGGCCCCGTGCCCCTCACCTTCCACTGGTTCCTGCCCACCAACGGCGACAGCCGGGACGTCGTCGGCGGCGGCCACGGCACCCCGGCCACCGCCTTCGGCCGGGAGCGGCCCCCGACCGTCGCCTATCTGAGCCAGATCGCCCGCGCCGCCGAGGACCTCGGCTTCGTCGGCGCGCTCACCCCGACCGGCGCCTGGTGCGAGGACGCCTGGCTGACCACCGCCATGGTGAGCCGGCACACCGAACGGCTGAAGTTCCTGGTCGCCTTCCGGCCCGGCTTCGTCTCGCCCACCCTCGCCGCGCAGATGGCGTCCACGTTCCAGCGGCAGAGCGGCGGCCGGCTGCTCCTCAACGTCGTCACGGGCGGCGAGAGCCACGAGCAGCGGGCCTACGGCGACTTCCTCGACAAGGACGACCGCTACCGCCGTACCGGCGAATTCCTGCGGATCGTACGGCAGTTGTGGGAGGGAAAGACCGTGGACCTGGAGGGGGAACACCTCCGGGTCGAGGACGCGCGGCTCGCCCGGCTGCCCGATCCGGTGCCCGAGGTGTACTTCGGCGGGTCGTCGCCGATCGCGGTGGAGATCGCGGCCCGGCACACCGACGTGTACCTCACCTGGGGCGAGCCGCCCGCCCAGGTCGCGGAGAAGATCACCCGGGTGCGGGAGTCGGCCGCGCGCGAGGGGCGCACCGTACGCTTCGGCATCCGGCTGCACGTCATCACCCGGGACACCGCCGCGCAGGCGTGGGCCGAGGCGGACCGGCTGCTCGCCGGGTTCGACCCGGAGACCGTACGGGCCGTGCAGGCGGGGCTCGCCCGCAGCGAGTCCGAGGGGCAGCGGCGGATGCTCGCCCTGCACGGCGGGGACCGGAACGGCCTGGAGATCCACCCCAACCTCTGGGCCGGCATCGGGCTCGTGCGCGGCGGGGCGGGAACGGCGCTCGTCGGCAGCCACGACGAGGTCGCCGAACGCATCAAGGAGTACGAGGCGCTCGGCATCGAGGAGTTCGTGCTGTCCGGGTATCCGCACCTGGAGGAGGCGTACTGGTTCGGCGAGGGTGTCCTGCCCCGGCTCGCCGCGGAAGGGCACTGGCAGCACCCGTTCCGCGCGCGGGCCGTGTCCTCGGCGCAGGTGCCGTTCGCGGGCTGACCGGGACCGTGCCGGCCGCGGTCCTCAGCCGGCGTCGGCCGCCAGCGCCCGCAGATGGGCCGCGCGCGACTCCGGTGTCTGGCCCTGGACCAGCAGGAACAGGGCCTCCCGGGCCAGGCGCTGGGCGCGGTGCGTCATCAACACACCGCGCCCGCCCGCGGCCACCACGGCCGCCGTGGTGGCGGTGCGCAGGAGGTCGTGGGCCCGCGCCCGCAGCGCCGGTCGCTCCCCGGCGCCGTCGTGCGGACCGGAGCGGTCGGCCGCCGCGTACGCCTCGTCGCGCAGCCGGGAGAGCCGGGCGCGCAGCGGGGCCGCGGTCTCCTCGTCCAGCAGGGACAGGGCCGCCGCGGCGACGCCGAACACCGCGGGGCTGGTGGCGAGGGTCTTGGGGCGGTCCGCGGCGGCCCACCGCTCGTACGGTGTGCGCAGCGCCACCGCCTCGTCGGGCAGCCACAGTCCCGACAGCTCCAGCGACACCGTGCGCGAGGCGGTGAGCGCCGCGAGCCGCATCGGCGGCGAGGCCGTCAGCCCCGGCTGCTCACGGGCCTCGGTGAACGCGAACAGCGCCTCGTCGGCGTCGGTGACCCCGGCCAGCAGCAGCACGTCGTTCAGGCCCCACCCGGTGTACCAGGGCACCCGCCCGTCGAACCGCCAGCCGCCCCGCTCCCGGGTGACCCGCACGGGGGTGCGCGGATGCGACCGCAGATGCGCGTACGCCACCCCGGACAGCACCTCGCCCCGCGCCATCGGCCCCAACAGCCGCTCCCGCACGGGGAGTCCGTCGGCGGCGACGAGGGTCTGCACCGGCGTGTGGTGCTGCGTCTGCACGAACCACGTCGAGCAGCACGCCCCGGCCAGGATCTCCGCCGTCTCCCGCACGACGGCCACGGGCGCCGCCGAGCCGCCGTACTCCACGGGCGCGTTCAGCCCGAGCAGCCCCGAACGCCGGACCGCGTCGATGTGACTCACGGGCACACCCTCCTGATCCACCCGCTCTGCCTCGGGCACGAGCAAGGTGTCGGCGAGCCACCGGGCCCGGCCGACCAGGGAATCCACGGAGAACGTCATGCCCGCGATTCTCCCGCCACCAGGGAAAGACCACCGATCAGGGTCCGCCGTTCGCGTGGGGCGCCGCCACCAGCCCCGCCTCGTAGGCGAGGATCACGAGTTGTACCCGGTCACGTGCGTCGAGCTTGGCGAGCAACCGGGTCAGATAGGTCTTGGCGGTGGCCACGCTGATGCTGAGCCGGTCGGCGATCTCGGTGTTGGACAGGCCCGTGCCGACCAGGGTGAGCACCTCATGTTCCCGGTCGGTGATGCCGTCGATTCGCCTTCGTGGCGGTGGTGTCGGGGGACGGTGCGCGAACTCCTGGATCAGTCTGCGGGTGACGCTCGGCGCGATCAGGGCGTCACCGGCGGCGACGACACGGACCGCGGAGAAAATGTCGTCCAGGGCCATGTCCTTGACCAGGAACCCGGACGCGCCGGCGCGCAGCGCTCCGTACACGTGGTCGTCCTCGTCGAAGGTGGTCAGGACGACGACGCGGGCGGAGCCGGCGCCCGTGGCGATCAGCCGGGTGGCCTCGATGCCGTCCATGCCGGGCATCCGGATGTCCATCACCACCACGTCGGGGGCGAGTTCCCCGGTCAGCCGCACCGCTTCGGCACCGTCCGCGGCCTCGCCCACGACTTGGACGTCCGCGGTGTCGGTGGCCACCATCCGCAGGGCGGCACGGACCAGGGGCTGGTCGTCGGCGAGCAGCACACGGATGGTCATCGCACTCCGGCCCTTGTGGCGGAACCGGTCTCCACCGCTGCCGGTACCGGCAGCCGCGCGACCACCTTGAAGCCGCCGCCCGGACGGGACCCGGCGGTGAAGCGGCCGTTCAGGAGTGCGACCCGCTCCCGCATACCGGCCAGGCCGAATCCGGTGTCCGTGCGCTTCGCGTCCGTATGGACGCCCTTGCCCCGGTCGGTGACCTCGACGACGAGCTCGTCCCCGCGGTGTTCGACGCTCACCCGACAGCGATCGGCGGCCGCGTGCCGTACGACGTTGGTCACAGCCTCCTGGACGATGCGGAACGCCGCTAGGTCGACGTCCGCGGGGAGCGGGCGGTGTTCGCCCCGCCACCGCACGTCCACGCGGACACCGGCGGCCGTGGTCGTCGCGGCGAGCCGTGCCAGATCCGCCAGACCCGCGGCCGGCCGGTCCTGTGCACGTTCCCGGTCGTGGCCGGCCGGTTCCCGGTCCCCGGGGGTGGGTTCCCGACCCTGGTCGGCCTGGCGCAGTGCGACCAGCATCCGCCGAAGCCCCGCCAGCGTCTCCCGTCCCACGTGCTCCACGACGGTCATCGCCTCGCGGGCCCTGGCCGGCTGTGTTTCGGCCACTCGGGCCGCGGCTCCGGCCTGGAGCGCGATGATGCCGATGCTGTGGGCGACCGTGTCGTGCATCTCGCGGGCGATGCGCAGCCGTTCGGTGGTGACCGCCTGGGCGGCGGCCCGTGCGTGCAGTTCCTCGGTGTGGGCACGGGCCTGGTGCACCGAGTTGCCGATGAGCCAGGCGATGACGACTGTCAGGGCGACGAACGGTTCGGCGGCGGTGCCGGATTTCCCGCCCGTGATCCACCGCAGGACGAGGTATCCGGCGAGCACGCCCAGCGCACCGGCGGCCGCGGTGACCGCCGCGCGCCGGGTCCGGGTGGCCGCGACGTGGCAGAGGGCGACATCGACTCCCAGGAACTGGAGAGGCATGACCTCGTCCTGCCGCCAGGCCACCGACGAGACGACCGTGCCGGCGATCACCAGTCCGTACGCCACCGCCGGCCGGCGCCGCAGCAGCGCGCCTCCGGTCAGCACCGCCACGAAGGCGAGGCCGAGCAGCGCCCGGGCCGTCGGTGAGTCGAGGCCGTCCCGGGGATAGCTGAGGGAGTACCCGTGCCGGGGCGGCATCAGGACGTACGCGACGATGGGCTGCACCGCTGCCGCGACCCACACCAGCGCCGTCCACAGACCCGGCGGTACGCGCTTGACCAGCGGCGACGGCGGGGGCGAGGAGGTGGGCATGCCGAGATCGTAAGGGCGCGCCCGCGACGGGGCATCGGTCTGCGGTCGTACAACCGGGGTCGACACCCGCGCCCGGTCATTGTCGGCCCCGGTGCGACGACGAGCGGGGACGGTGGGCGGCACCGTGGCTGACGTGATCGAAGTCGACGAACTCACGAAGCGATACGGCGCGACGACAGCCGTCAAGAACCTGACCTTCACCGTGCTCCCCGGCCGGGTGACCGGATTCCTCGGGCCGAACGGCGCCGGCAAGAGCACCACGCTGAGGGTGATCCTCGGTCTGCACGAGCCCTGTGGCGGCACGGTCAGCATCGCGGGCCGGCCCTTCCGCGACCGTCCTCGTGGCCTGCGTCATGTCGGGTCCCTCCTCGACGCGCACGAGGTGCACGACGGGCGCAGCGCGGAGGCGCATCTGAGGGCGCTGGCGCGCGGCAACCGCATCCCGCGGCGCCGGGTGGACGAGGTGCTGGCAGAGGTCGGTCTCGCCGAGGTCGCCCGGCGCCGCATCGGCGGATTCTCGCTCGGCATGAAACAGCGGCTCGGCATCGCATGCGCCCTGCTCGGTGACCCGCCGGTGCTGATCTTCGACGAGCCGCTCAACGGCCTGGACCCGGAAGGGGTGAAGTGGGTGCGCGAACTGTTCGGTCGGCTCGCCGCCGAGGGCCGTACCGTGTTCGTCTCCAGCCATTTGATGTCGGAGATGGAGCACACCGCCGACCAACTCATCGTGATCGGCGGTGGCGAGCTGATCGCGGCGGAGAGCCTCGCGGAGTTTTCGGCCCGGGGCACCCGGCGGAGCGTCACCGTGACCACGCCCGCCGCGACCACCCTCGAAGATCTGCTGACCGCCGAAGGCGCCGCCGTGCGCAGGGAGGGCGAACAGCTCACCGTGACCGGCCTGACCGCGGTGCGGATCGGCGAGATCGTCCGACGGTACGGTCTCCCGCTGCACGAACTCAGCACCCGGTCCGCCTCGCTGGAGGAAGCCTTCATGGAACTCACGGCCGCCCGGGTCCAGTTCCCCGGTGGAGAACCACGGTGACCGCCACGACGGACGTCTCCGGCGTCGAACGGCCCATCCATGAACCCCGCGCCCGTTTCCGTGATCTGGTCGCCGCCGAGTGGCTCAAGCACCGGTCGTTGCGGTCGACCTGGATCGCCCACGGGGCCACCGCCCTTGCCGTCGTCGGGCTCAACGTCGGCACCGCCTACGACACGTACGGCCACTGGACGTCGAGGGTGTCCGAGGACCGCGCCACCTTCGTCCGTGACGGGATCGCGCTGCGGGAGGCGTTCACCCCGAACGCGGCCCTGCTCATGGCCCTCGCCCTCGTTGCCATGGGCGCCCTGGTGATCGTCGGGGAGTACAGCACGGGAACCATTCGCACGACGTTCGCGGCCGTTCCCGCCCGCCGCTCGGTGATGGCGGCCAAGGCGGTGGTCGTCGCCGCGGTGACGACCGTGTTCGGCATGGTCGTCGCAGGGGTCTCGTTCGTCTCGACGCAGGCCGTTCTCGATCGCCGGGACGCGGGCGTCTCACTCGGCGACCCGGGAGCCCTCCGTGTCGTCCTGGCCTCCGCCCTGCTCGCGCCGGTGTGCGCGCTCACCGGCCTCGCGATCGGCGCCGTCGTCCGGCACTCGGCCCCGACCTTGATCACTTCGGTGGTGGTCGTCCTGGTGCTGCCGTTGTTCCTCACCGACGACCGCCGCTGGTCGGCAGTGGTAGGGCACACCCTGCCCTACCGCGCCTGGCTCCGGCTCGTCGAGGTAGGCCACGCCCCAGTCGCCTTCCCGTGGAGCACCGGCGGGGCCTGGACCGTCTACGCGGTGTGGGTGTGCGCCGCATGTGCCGTCGCCGTCGTCGGCGTCCACCGGCGCGACCAGTGAACGGCCGAGAACGCGGCCTTGACACAGGGACACTCGCCGTTCACTCGCCCAACCTCTTCGTTCCCGACCGCAATTGGACTGGTCCACGCTCTTGACTGGTACAGACCAAGGGAGTTGAGTGTGGCATCACACCCCCCACCACGGCCGCCCCCCACCGCCGTGACCGGGATTCCCGGTGCGTGCGTGCGAGGGTCCGCTCCCTATTGCCCTTGCGGGGAGCGGCCGTGATCCTCGAAGGAGTTGATCCTTTGATCAGGCGCCGTATCGCAGCGCTGCTGGCCTCACTCGCCCTCGGAGTCGCCGCACTGGTCTTCCAGTCGGCCCCCACCGCCTCCGCCGCGGGCTTCGTGGTCAGCGAATCGCAGTTCAACCAGATGTTCCCGAACCGGAATTCGTTCTACACCTACGGTGGTCTGACGGCCGCGCTGAGCGCCTATCCGGGCTTCTCGAACACCGGCAGTGACACGGTGAAGAAGCAGGAGGCGGCGGCGTTCCTGGCGAACGTCAACCACGAGACGGGTGGTCTGGTCCACGTGGTGGAGCAGAACACGGCCAATTACCCGCACTACTGCGACACGAGCCAGCCCTATGGCTGCCCGGCGGGGCAGGCGGCGTACTACGGGCGTGGTCCGATCCAGCTGAGCTGGAACTTCAACTACAAGGCGGCCGGTGACGCGTTGGGCATCAATCTGCTCAACAACCCGTGGCTGGTGCAGAACGACTCGTCCGTGGCCTGGAAGACGGGTCTGTGGTACTGGAACACGCAGTCCGGTCCCGGCACGATGACGCCGCACAACGCCATGGTCAACGGCGCGGGCTTCGGCCAGACGATCCGTTCGATCAACGGGTCGCTGGAGTGCGACGGCCGCAACCCGGCCCAGGTCCAGAGCCGGATCAGCGCCTACCAGCGGTTCACGCAGATCCTCGGGGTCGGCCCCGGCAACAACCTCTCCTGCTGATCCGGTGACCCGGTGGCCCGGTGACCGGAACGGCCGTGGGTACGGGCCTCGCACCCGTGCGAGACTCCGCCGATGACCCATGAAACGATCACTGCGGACGCCGCGGGCACCTGGAGACTCGGCGACCTGCCCGTCAACCGCCTCGGCTTCGGTGCGATGCGGCTGACGGGCAGCGCCGCCTTCCACCTCGGCGCACCCAGTGACCGCGAGCGCTCGATGTCCGTCCTGCGCAGGGCGGTCGAGCTCGGTGTCAACCACATCGACACCGCCGCCTTCTACTTCTCCTCCCTGCGCTCCGCCAACGAGATCATCAACAGCGCCCTGGGCCCGTACCCCGACGACCTGGTGATCGTCACGAAGGTCGGCCCGTTCCGGGGGTACGACGGGGAATGGGGCACCTCGGCCAGGCCCGACCAGCTCCGCGCGCACGTCGAGGAGAACCTGCGCCAGCTCGGCCGCGACCACCTCGACGTCGTTTACCTCCGCCGGATGCGCCAGGACTCCGTCGCCGAGCACTTCGGCGCCCTCGCCGAGCTGCGCGAGGCCGGCCTGATCCGGCACCTCGGCATCTCCGCCGTCGAGCCCCGCCACCTGACGGAGGCACTCGCGATCGCGCCGGTCGTGTGCGTGCAGAACCGCTACGCGCTCGACCGGCCCGACCCCGCCGACGACGAGATGCTGCGGATCTGCGGCGAACGGGGCATCGCGTTCGTGCCCTTCTACTCCGTCGCCCGGGACGGCGCCGAGCGCGGCGCCGTCGAACGGCACGACGCCGCGGTGCTCGACGTCGCCCGCGCGCACGGTGCGACCCCCGCCCAGGTCCGCATCGCCTGGACCCTGGCGCAGGGCCCGCACGTGCTGGCCATCCCCGGCACCGGCGACCCCGGCCACCTCGTCGAGAACGTCGCCGCGGGCGCGCTGCGGCTCACCGCGCGGGAGACGGCGCTCCTGGACGCCACGCACACCACGGCCGACCGAGGCCGCCTCCCGCTCCGGGGTGCGGTGGGGTGAGGTGCGGCGTGAGGTGCGGCGCACCGGGACGCGCTGGGCTGTCCTCGTGCGGGGACAGCCCGCCGTTGTCCACAGGGCCGCCGTCGCGACGGCCCGGCCTCCCATAATGGGCGTGCGGGCGTCGCCGCACGGCGCCCGCCCGGTTGACCACGATCGCGCGGACGGTCCGCCCGACGGCGGACGAAAACGGGGTGAGGAACGTTCCCATGACCGACTCGAAGGACGAACGCCGGCCGGCCGGCGAGCTCGAAGCGAGCGTCATGGCCGCGCTCTGGGCCGCCGGCCTGCCCCAGACGCCCGCACAGGTGCAGACGAGCCTCGGCACCGGGCTCGCGCGCACCACGGTCACCACGATCCTGACCCGGCTGCACGACAAGGGCGTGCTGGACCGGCGGCGCCAGGGCCGCGGCTTCGCCTACTTCCCCGTCCAGGACGCGCAGGGCCTCACCGCCCGCCGGATGCACACCGAGCTGGACCGCGACAGCGACCGCGAGACCGTGCTCGCCCGCTTCGTCGCCCAGCTCAGCCCCGACGACGAGCGGGTCCTGCGGGACCTGCTCGAACCGGGTGAGCGATGACGGCCGCGCTGCTCCCGCTCCTGACCCTGCTGGTGCCGTTCGCGCTCCCGGCCCTGGCCCGGCGCGCGCTGGAGCGGCTGGCACCCGTCACCGCGCTGTGGACCGTGACCGGGGCGGCGGTGGCCCTCGCGGGATGCTCCCTGGCCGCGCTCGGCGCGTTCGTCCTCACCGGACTGCTCACGCTGCCCGTCTTCGCCGCGCTCGGGGAGCTCGTCCATCCGCTGGACACCGCGTCCGGCACGCTCGTGCTGCCCGCCGCGGCCGTCTCCACCGGGGTGCTCGCCGTGTGCGCCGCCGGACTCGTCCGCTCCGTGCTGCGCCAGACCCGGGCCTTCCGGGCCGCCCGCACGGAGGCCGGGCGCGGACCCGCCGCGGGTGACCTGTGCGTGGTCGACTCGCCGCGCGCCGACGCGTACGCGCTGCCCGGCCGACCGCACCGGATCGTCGTCACGACCGGGATGCTGCGCAGCCTCGACGCCGGCGAGCGGGAGGTGCTGTTCGCGCACGAGCGCGCCCACAACGAGGGCGGCCACCACTACTTCCTCGCCGCCGCCGAGCTCGCCGCGCACTGCCATCCGGCGCTCAGGCGGGTACGGGACTGCGTACGGCTCGCCGCGGAGCGCGCCGCCGACGAGGCCGCCGCGAGCGCGGTGGGCGACCGCCGGCTCACCGCGCGGGCCATCGCCCGTGCCGCCCTCGCCGGACACGCCGACCGCTCCACGCGCCCGGATTTCGCCGCCGCCGCGACGACGGGCCCCGTCCCGCACCGCGTCCGCGCCCTCCTGACCGCGCCGGGGGCACCGCCCCGCGCCGCCCGCTGGATCGCCGCCCTCCTGATCATCTGCACCGCCGCCGCCTGCGCCACCTCCGCCACGGCCGTACTCGACTTCCACCACCGCGTGGAAGTGGCCCAGGGCGAACAGCAGGACTGAACCGGGACCGAACACCGTCCCCGACCCGGACAACCGTCCCCGACCCGGACAACCGTCCCCGACCCGGACAACCGGCTCCGCCCCGGACCGCACCCCCGGCACACCCCACCCACGCGACCTTCAGCCACGCCACCGTCACCGAGGCCGACGTCACCTCCCCCCGCCCCCGAAGCCGCTGGATCCATGCGCGTTTTACGTATAACCTCTGGCGTCATCCACCCCGCCGGAAGGTTTTCGATGAGACGTCTCGCGCTGGTCACCCTCGTTGTCGACGACTACGACGAGGCCGTCCGCTTCTACACCGACGCCCTCGGATTCCGGCTGGTCGAAGACGAGGCGCGGCCCGACGGCTCGCGGTGGATCGTCGTCGAACCCGGCGACGGCACCGGCACCGGCAGCGGCACCGGCACCGGCCTGCTCCTCGCCCGTGCCAAGGACGACGGCCAGCGCGCCCGGGTCGGGGACCAGACCGGCGGACGGGTCGGCTTCTTCCTGCACACCGACGACTTCGCCCGCGACCACGCCCGGATGCGCGCCGCCGGCGTGACCTTCCTGGAGGAGCCGCGCCACGAGCCGTACGGCACCGTCGCCGTCTTCCAGGACCTCTACGGCAACCGCTGGGACCTCCTCCAGCCCGCCGCCCCCTGAGCCCCACGCACCGCACCCCCGCCCCGTCCCCACCCGCCCGATCTGCCGAGGAACCACGCCCATGACCGCGCCCGCCCTCACCGCCGACACGCTCCGCCGGCTCCCCAAGGCCGTACTGCACGACCACCTCGACGGCGGCCTGCGCCCCGCCACCGTCGTGGAACTCGCCGCCGAGGTCGGCCACACCCTGCCCACCATCGACCCGGACGCGCTCGCCGCCTGGTACTTCGACGCCGCCAACTCCGGCGACCTGGTCCGGTACATAGCCACCTTCGAGCACACCCTCGCCGTGATGCAGACCCGCGAGGGCCTGCTGCGCACCGCCGAGGAGTACGTCCTCGACCTCGCCGCGGACGGCGTCGTCTACGCCGAGGTGCGCTACGCCCCCGAGCTGATGACCACGGGCGGGCTGACCCTGGACGAGGTCGTGGGAACCGTGCAGGAGGGCCTCGCGGCCGGCATGGCGAAGGCCGCCGCCGCGGGCAGCCCGGTCCGCGTCGGCACCCTGCTGTGCGGCATGCGCATGTTCGACCGGACCCGGGAGATCGCCGACCTCACGGTCGCCCACCGCGACGCGGGCGTCGTCGGCTTCGACATCGCGGGTGCCGAGGCCGGCTTCCCGGCCGCCGACCACCTCGCCGCCTTCCGCCACCTGCGCGACGAGAGCCTGCCGTTCACCGTCCACGCCGGCGAGGCCGACGGCCTGGCCAGCATCCACCAGGCCGTCCAGCTGTGCGGCGCCCAGCGCATCGGGCACGGCGTGCGCATCACCGAGGACATCGTGGACGGCAAGCTCGGCCGCCTCGCGGGCTGGGTCCGCGACCGCCGCATAGCCCTGGAGATGTGCCCCACGTCCAACCTCCAGACCGGGTGCGCGACCTCGATCGCCGAGCACCCGATCACCGCCCTGAAGGACCTGGGCTTCCGGGTCACCCTCAACACCGACAACCGGCTGGTCTCCGGCACGACGATGACCCGGGAGATGTCCCTGCTGGTCCAGGAGGCGGGCTGGACCCTGGAGGACCTGCGCACGGTCACGGTCAACGCGGTCAAGAGCGCGTTCATCCCGTTCGACGAGCGCAGGGCCCTCGTCGAGGACGTCGTCCTGCCCGGTTACGCGGCCGGGCTCTGACCGAGCCCCCGCAGGAACGCGGCCTGTCCGACGTGCTGGAGATCGTCGGACAGGACGCTGACCAGCCGCACGCCCAGGGTGACCGGCGGGTCCCAGCGCTCGTCCACCACCCGTTCGAGGTCCTTGGCGGCGAGCGGGCGCAGCGCGGCCAGCGACTGCTCGTGCACGGCGTCGTAGTACCCCGTCAGCAGGTCGCCCGAGTCGACCCGCACCTTGGCCACCTTCGCGGGAGTGTGCCCGTAGCCGGTGTCCTGGCGGGGCAGGTCGAGGCCGAACCGCTTCTGCCAGCCCTGGCCCGTCCACACCTGTTCGAGGCCGAAGGCGTCGGCGAGGTGGTCGTCCTGGACACGGGTGAGGTGCCAGATCAGCCACGCGATCGAATTGGCGTCGGGCGTGGGGCGGGCGTTCAGTCCGTCCGGTCCGAGCCCCTCGACGACGGCGTGGACTTCTTCCTGGATACGGCCGTAGCCGTCGATGAGGATGTCCTTTGCATGCATGCCGTCCACCCTCGCGCATCGACCGCGCTCACGCGTCCGCAATCCAGCTTCCGTGGAAACCGAGCGGTACCCGCCCCGGCAGGTGCACCCGTGCCACCGGCTCGCCCGTGAAGTCCTGCGCCGAGAGGATCAGCAGGTCGGCGGCGCCCCGGTCCGGATCGTGGACGTACGCGATCGCGTAGCCGTCGTCCTCCGCCGCCCGCCGGTCGGCCGGGTCGCGCGGCACGAACACCGCCTCGCCCGCCGCCGCGCCCCTCGGCAGCCGGTGCACCTGGGCCGAGCCGCGCAGCAGGTCGTGCTTGATGAGCGCGTTGGCGAAGGCGCGGTCGGGCGGGGCGCCGTCGGCGGCCAGATAGGCGAGCGACATCTCGGCGGCGGCCGCCGAGTAGCCGTACCGGTGCCGCCGGGAGACCAACTCCTCGTTGACGCGCGGGAATTCCTGCGGCCGGTCGTCCAGCGTGCGGCGGCGCACCCGCCCCTCGCGCAGGTCGACCGTCCACCGTTCGAGCTTCGGGGTGCCCGTCGCGGACGGCCCGTCGGTGCCGCGGCCGGCGACGAAGAAGGGCGCCGGATAGGTCGTGACGTCGACGACCACGGACGATCCCTCGTCGTACGCGTTGAGCGTGTGCGAGTAGAAGACGGGGTCCACCTCGAACCAGCGCACGGGGCCGCCCGTACGGGGCATGACGCCCACGCGCGCGGGATGCTCGCGGTTCCACACGTACGGCACCGGGGCGCCCCCCTCGGCGGCGGCGAGGTCGAAGGTGACGGGGATGTCGAAGACGACGACGTGCCGCTCGGTCAGCGCGAAGTCGTGCATCATCGGCGCGTCCGGCACCGGGATGCGGGTCGTGCGCGTCACCCGGCCCGACGGGCCGACCACCAGGTGCCGCACATGGTCCCAGGTCGGGTAGTAGGTGATGGCGTGCAGCTCGCCCGCCCGCGCGTCGTACTTGGTGTGCGCGGTGAACGCGCCCTCCAGGGTGCCCCGGAAGTCGTGGGCGCCCACCGTGTTCAGCTCGCCGTCGAGTTCGTACGGCAGCGGCCCGCTCTCCTGGAGCGCGAGGATCCGGCCGCGGTGGGGGATCACATGGGTGTTGCAGGCGAAGTCGTCCGGCGGGACGGGACCGGGCCGGCTCTCGCCGAGCTTCTCCGCCACCTGCGAGGAGCGGACCCAGCGGTTGCGGTACCACTCGGCGCGGCCGTCGCGCAGCCGGACGCCGTGCACCATGCCGTCGCCGAGCATCCAGTGGTGGGCCCGCGGGTCCTCGAGCCCCAGCACGTTGGGGCCGTTGCGCAGGTACCTGCCGTTCAGCTCGCGCGGGATCCGGCCGGTGACGGGCAGGTCGAAGGCCGTGAGCTCCTCGGTGACCGGGGCGAACGCGCCCTCCAGGAAGGGGAACCGCCGCGGTTCGGCCTGCTGCCGGCCGAGGGCCGCCGCGGACGGTGCCGCCGTCCCGGCCAGGGCGCCCGCCGCCGCGATCCCGGCCGCGCCGCGCAGCACGCCCCGTCGTGTGTGTTCCGTCATCTTCCGTACTCCAGACGCTCGTCGCCGGGTGGACGACATCGAGTCTGGTGCGGCGGGACGGCCGGGTCAGGAGGGGTGGACCCCGTCCGGGGGTGGTGCCAGGTCCCCTGTTTCGAGGAGCGTCATCAGCGCGCGGGCGGCCGGGCTGGTGGCCCGCTCGGGCGGGAGCAGGGCGACCGTCTCGTACTCCGCCTCGCCCGTGCCCTTCAGCGGGAGCGCGGTCAGCGAGGGCCGCTTGTGCCGGAAGTGCCGGGGCACGGCGGCGACACCCAGGTTCTCGTCCACCAGGTCGAGGAGACTGTGTACGTCGTTCACCTCCAGCGCGACCGTACGGCGCACCCCGGCGGCGGCGAACGCGGCGTCGGTGGCGCGGCGCGGCCCCCAGTCGGGGTGGAAGTCCACGAACACCTCGCCGCCGACGTCCTCCGGCGTGAGCGCCGCCCCGGCCGACGCCAGCCGGTGGCTCGGATGGCAGAGCACGGTCATCGGCTCGCTCGTCAGCGACACCGAGCGCAGCTGGTCCGTGTCGTCCTCGATGCGGTAGGCGAACGCCAGGTCGAGCCGGCCGGCCGCGACCTCCTCCGCCAGGGCGCCCGAGCCGGTCTGCCGCAGCCGGATCTCCACGTCCGGGTGGCGGCGCCGGAACGCGGCCAGCAGCCCCGCCACGTGCACCCCGGCGATGCACTGCTCCATGCCCAGCGCCAGCGTGCCCCGCAGCACGCCCTGCACCGCCGCGACCGCCTCGTGGGCCGCCCGCACCTGGGCCAGGACGCGCTCGGCCTCCGTGAGCAGCGCCCGCCCCGCCTCGGTGAGCGTCACCCGGCGGGTGGTCCGCACGAACAGCGGGGCCCGCAGCTCCCGCTCCAGCGCGCGGATCGACGCCGACAGCCCCGACTGGGAGACCATCAGGCGTTCCGCGGCCCGGGTGAAGTGCTGGTCCTCGGCGACCGCGACGAAGTGCTGGAGGTGGCGCAGTTCCATGATTGAGAAGCGTAACCGCTGAATTCCATCGCATTCTCCGGTTGGACCCATGGCCCGTTCTGGGGGAAGAGTTGGATCGGTAGATCGTGTGCCAACCCCTCTGGAGTCGCGTTGTACACCGCACACCCCGACCGCTACGCGGAGATGCCCTACCGGCGCACCGGACGCAGCGGCCTCAAGCTGCCCGCCCTGTCGCTCGGTCTGTGGCACAACTTCGGTCCCGACCGGACGGTGGAGACCCAGCGCGCCATCCTGCGCCGCGCCTTCGACCTCGGCGTCACCCACTTCGACCTGGCGAACAACTACGGCCCGCCGCCCGGCGCCGCCGAGTCCGCCCTGGGCGACGCCCTGCGGGCCGACTTCGCGCCGTACCGCGACGAGCTGGTCATCTCCACCAAGGCCGGCTACCTGATGTGGCCGGGTCCGTACGGCGAGTGGGGTTCGCGCAAGTACGTGCTCTCGTCGCTCGACCAGAGCCTGTCCCGGATGGGCCTGGACTACGTCGATGTCTTCTACTCGCACCGCTTCGACCCGGAGACTCCCCTGGAGGAGACGATGGGCGCGCTGCACACGGCGGTGCAGCAGGGCAAGGCGCTCTACGTCGGCGTCTCCAACTACTCGGCCGAGCAGACCCGTGAGGCCGCCCGCATCCTCGGCGAGCTGGGCACCCCGCTGCTCATCCACCAGCCGCGCTACTCGATGCTGGACCGCCGCCCCGAGGACGAGGGCCTGCTGGACGCCCTGGACGAGCTCCAGGTCGGCTCCATCGCCTACTCCCCGCTGGAGCAGGGCCTGCTCACCTCCCGTTACCTCGACGGCATCCCGGAGGGTTCGCGGGCGGCGAGCGACAGCCCCTTCCTGAACTCGGACGCGGTGACCGAGGAGCTGGTGGGCCGGCTGCGCGCCCTCGACGAGATCGCCAAGGGCCGCGGCCAGAGCCTCGCGCAGCTCGCCCTCGCCTGGGTGCTGCGCGGTGGCCGGGTCACCTCCGCACTGGTCGGCGCGAGCAGCCCGCGGCAGCTGGAGGACAGCGTCGCCACCATCGGCAACCTGGACTTCGACGCCGACGAGCTGGCCCGCATCGACGCCCTCGTCAAGCGGTAATCGACGCCCTCGTCAAGCGGTAAGGGTCTCGCTGACCTCCCACAGGCGGGCGGCGGCCGCCGGGTCGACCGCGTAGCCGAACACCCCGGCGGTCGTGCCGCCCGCCAGCCAGGCGGCCTCGTCCGCCTCGGGCACCAGCGGGCTGATGTCGCAGTTCTCGCAGTAGACCCCGCCCAGGCCCGCGAGGCGAGGGCTGGTCGCGCACCACACGCCGGTGGCGGCGCCCTGCGGGACCGTCTTGAGCTGGCGGGCGGGGTCGCGCACCGGGCGGCCCTCCTCGTCCAGGGCGCCGGCCGCCCGGATCGTCTCCTCGGGGAGGTGCCTGGCGAGCCCGGTGTCGATGATCGTGCCCGGGTGCACGGAGAAGGCCCGCACCCCCTCCGCCCGCCCGCGCCGGTCCAGCTCGACGGCGAACAGCGCGTTGGCCGTCTTCGACTGGCCGTAGGCGGCGAACGGCTCGTACGGCCGGTGCTCGAAGTGCAGGTCGTCGAAGACGACGGGGGAGTAGCGGAAGCCCCGCGAGGACACCGACACCACCCGCGCCCCGCCGGCCGCGACCAGCGCGGGCCACAGCCGGGCGACGAGCCGGAAGTGCCCCAGGTGGTTGGTGGCGAACTGCGACTCGTGGCCGCGGGCGTCCCGCCGCAGCGGGACCGCCATGATGCCCGCGCTGTTGACGAGGATGTGCAGCGGCCGGCCGCCGGCCAGGAACTTCGCGGCGAACTCGTCGACGGACGCCGGGTCCATCAGGTCCAGTCGCCCGATCTCGACGCCGGGCACGTCCGCCAGCGCCGCGCGGGCCCGCTCGGGGTCCCGGGCCGGTACGACGACCTCGGCGCCCGCGGCCCGCAGGACGCGGGTCGTCTCCAGCCCGATGCCGGAGTGGCCGCCGGTGACGATCGCCACCCTGCCGGTCAGGTCGATGCCCCGGACGACGTCCTCGGCGGTGGACGCGGCGCCGAAGCCGGAGCCGATGGGCTGCTGTGGGGTGCTCATGGTGCGTGTCTCCTCGATGTGAGCCGTCCCGATCACCGTAGGTCCGCAGGGTCGAACGATGAATACTTGATAGTCCGTTCAAGTTGCGTGATAGTTCGAGACATGGCCCTCGCCCCCGCCGTCGCGTCTCCCGTTGACCCTTCCGCCGCTTCCCCCGGCGGGCCCTCCGCGCCGCTCGCCGTGCCCCTTCCCGACCCCCTCTCCGACGCCCTCACCGTCGCGGACGCCCGTGGGGTGTTCTCCGGCGGCTTCACGGCCGGCGGCTCCTGGGCCATCCGGCTGCGCGGCCGGGACAGGCTGAAGGTCAACGCCGTCGTCCGGGGCAGCTGTCTGCTGGTGTCCGAGGCCGGCGGCGAGCCCGTGCGGCTCGGCGAGGGCGACCTCGTGGTGTCGGACGGCAGGCAGCCGTACGTGCTGTGCAGCGCGCCCGGCGTCGCACCGCTGGACTCGACCGAGGTGGCCATGGACCCGGTCACCCGGATGGCGCGGCTCGGCGACGGGACGGGGGACGAGGTGGTGTGCGTCTCCGGGCACATCGACCTCAGCCGCGACAGCGGGGACCTGCTGCGCCGGGCGCTGCCGGAGTTCGTGCACGTCCGGTCCGGCGAGGCCGAGGCCGAGGCGCTGCGCTGGCTGATCGGGCAGCTCGTGGGGGAGATGAGCTCGGGCCGGGCGGGCGCCGGGTTCGCCTCGGACCAGCTGGCCCAGCTGGTGTTCGTCCAGGTGCTGCGGATCTGCCTCGCCGAGGCCGAGGTGTTGCCGCCCGGCTGGCTGCGGGCCCTCGGCGACGAACGGCTCGCCCCGGCCCTGCGGCTGATGCACCGGGACCCGGGCCACCCCTGGCAGCTGGAGGAGCTGGCACGGGCGGCCGCGATGTCGCGCACGACCTTCGCCGTGCGTTTCAAGGAGGCGGCCGGCGTGCCGCCGCTGACCTATCTGCTGAACTGGCGGATGAGCCTGGCCGCCCGCGCCCTCCGACTCGACGACACCCCGGTCGCGGAGCTCGCCCGCTCGGTCGGCTACACCTCCGAGAGCGCCTTCAGCAACGCCTTCAAACGCACGGTCGGCGTCGCGCCCCGCCGCTACCGGGACGCCGTCAGAAGCTGATCCTCACCGCCTTTCCCGGACCCCCTCCGGAACTCCCCGGCCACGGAATCATGAATTCCGTATGTCCCGGGATTTCCTCGGTCTTCACGGCCCGCCTTTGACGGGTGGGGGCGGGCGCGGCGGAAAACCCTACACCGACACTGAGCGTCACGCTATGGCCGGAACCCGGTCCGGGAAGCCGAAAATTTTCGGCCCCCGGACGGCTTCGGACAGGGCTTCCGTGCCGGAACCGGCCACCGGAAATGGCCGCCCCGCAGGGTTATTCCCGGGTGGCGGCGACCGGTGGTACAGGGGGCGCGAACATTTCCCGGTGCTTTTCCCGGAAGGTGTCTTCGCAGCTCGGGTGGCGTGTCGCCGGGCCGACGGCGACCGTGTCGACCGTGTGTTTGTCCCGTGGGCGGGACAACGGCCGAGCAATGCCGCCTCATTTCGGCCAACAAAGGCCATGAATATGCCAGGAGACTGGCCAAAAAGTCATGGTGACAGTGTTTCTGGAGTGAAGATACTCGAAGGTCAGGGACTGTTCCGCGTACAAGAGCCGCACGGAAAGAGGGCACCGCACACACTCGCGACGCGACGGGGGAGTGATCGTGCACGACGAATTCCTGTGCCATGTCACCGCGTACGGCACGTGCGACGGACGGCGCATCGGCGTACCGCTCGGCACCTACCGGGCGCCCACGCTGGCCCTCGCGCTGTGGTGGCTGCGCGACAGGGCGACCTGGATCGCCGAGCGGCTCGACCCGCTCCCCGAGAACCCGCGCTTCCCGGCCGGGTCCCTCGTCCCCGTCGCCGACTCCGTCCCCGACGTCCCGGCCGTGCTGCGCACCTGGTGCGCCGACGTCGCCCAGCAGGAACTGGTGGCCGACGAACTCGCCGGCGGCCGACTGGTGCGCATCGCCGCCCACGACGAGACCACCGAGTACGAACTGCTCGCCGAGTCCGTCGACGCCCTGCGCATGCAGCGCACCGTACCGGCGCTCGTGCTGCCCGTCGGCTGACACGTGGCACCGGGAGGCCGGCCGGCCTCCCGGTGCCACGGCGGCGGTCGGCCGCGGCACCGGGCGGCGGACACCCACGGCTCCCCGTGCCGGGTGTGCGCGGTCACCTCGCGCCCGGCGCCCGTGGGCGCCCCGCCGACCAGGCGCACGGCCCGCCAGCCAGGCGCGCAGGTGGACGAATCGGTAGAATTCTTGGCATGGCGGAGCGGACGGCGGCCCCCACGGCGCCCGAACTCGTCCTGGAGACCGACACGGGCTCCACGGTGATGAGCCCGGGACGCGACTACCACGTAGGCCGCGACCCGCTGAGCGACATCGTCCTCGACGACGCCCGGGTCTCCTGGCACCACGCGGTGCTGCGCCCCGAGCGCGGCCACTGGACGCTCGCCGACGAGCACAGCACCAACGGCACCTACGCCGACGGCCACCGGGTGCGCGAGTCCGGCGTCGGAGCGGGCAGCGTGCTGCGCTTCGGCAGCCCCGCCGACGGCCCCCGCGCGATCCTCGTGGACCGGCCCCCGCCCGCCCCGGACCGCCCCTCCGCCGTCTCGATGCCCGCCCTCACCGGCACCTTCCGCCGCCCGACCTCCGTACGGCCGCTGCCCGCCCGCGTCGTCCGCATCGGCCGGGCCGCGGACAACGACCTCGTCGTCGACGACCTCACCGTCTCCCGCCGCCACGCCGAACTGCGCGCACTGCCGGACGGCAGCTACGAGATCGCCGACCTCGGCAGCCACAACGGCACCTTCCTCGACGGCCGCCCCGTCACCCTCGCCCGCGTCCGCCCCGGCGACGTCGTCGGCATCGGGCACTCCGCGTTCTGCCTGGCCGGCGGCGAACTCCAGGAGTACGTCGACACCGGCGAGGTCTCCCTCGACGTCCAGGACCTCACCGTCACCGTCGGCCGGGGCGAGCGGATCCTCCTCGACCACGTCTCCTTCCCGGTGGCGGAGAAGTGCCTGCTCGCGGTGGTCGGCCCCAGCGGCGCCGGCAAGTCGACCCTGCTGGGCGCCCTCACCGGACAGCGCCCCGCGGAACACGGCACCGTCCTCTACGACGGCCGCGACCTCTACCGCGACTACGCCGAACTGCGCCAGCGCATCGGCCTCGTCCCCCAGGACGACATCCTGCACGTCCAGCTGACCGTGCGCGACGCCCTCGCCTACGCCGCCGAACTGCGCTTCCCCGAGGACACCGCCAGGGCCGAGCGGCGCGGCCGGGTCGACGAGGTCGTCCGCGAACTCGGCCTGGAGGAGCGGACCGCACAGCCCGTGCACAGCCTCTCGGGCGGCCAGCGCAAACGCGTCAGCGTCGCCCTCGAACTGCTCACCAAGCCCTCCCTGCTCTTCCTCGACGAGCCGACCTCCGGCCTCGACCCCGGCATGGAGCACTCGGTGATGCGCATGCTGCGCGGCCTCGCCGACGACGGCCGCACGGTCGTCGTCGTCACCCACAGCGTGCTCAGCCTCGACGTCTGCGACCGCCTCCTCGTGCTCGCCCCCGGCGGACGCGTCGCCTACTACGGACCGCCCGAGGACGCCCTCGGCTTCTTCGGGTTCGACACCTGGCCCGCCGCGTTCGACGCGTTCGAACGGGACCGCGACCGCGACTGGGCCGGCGAGTACCGGGCCTCGGCCCCCCACCGCCGGTACGTCGTGGACAGCGCCGCCCAGCCACGCACCGCGCGCGCCGGCCCCGTCGCCGTCGCACCACCGCCCCGGCCCCGCGGCTGGACCGCCCAGTTCGCCACCCTCGTACGCCGCTACACCGCCGTGCTCTGCGCCGACCGCGTCTTCCTCGCCACCATGATCGGAGTGCCCTTCGTCATGGGCGGCATGACCCGCGCCGTCGCCGGCAGCAGCCTCACCCCGGACTCCGCGATGAACGCGCTGCTCCTCCTGTGCGTGGGCGGCGTGCTCACCGGTTCCGCCAACGCCGTGCGCGAACTCGTCAAGGAACGCGTCGTCTACCGGCGAGAGCGCGCCGTCGGCCTGCCGAGATCGGCGTACCTGATGTCCAAGGTGTGCGTCCTCGGCCTCGTCACCGTGCTCCAGGCGGTGGTGCTCACCCAGATCGGCCTGTTCGGCGTGACACTGAACGCGCCGGGCGGACGGGGCGTGCTGCTGCCGCCCCTGCTCGAACTCACCGCCGCCGTGGCCCTGCTCGCCTTCACCTCCATGCTGCTCGGCCTCGTGGTCTCCGCGCTCGTGCGCAAGGAGGAGGTGACCATGCCGCTGCTGGTGCTGCTCACCGTCGTCCAGGTCGTCTTCTGCGGAGCCCTGCTGCGGCTGCACGGCGTCCCGGTCCTGGACCAGCTGTCCTGGCTGGTGCCCTCGCGATGGGGGCTCGGCGCGATGGCCGGCACCGTCGGCATGGCCCGGATCATGCCCGGCGACCTCACCGCCGACCCGCTCTTCCGGCACGCGGCCGGGACGTGGCTGCGCACCATGGGCATGCTCGTCGTGCTGTCGGTCCTCTACTGCCTCGTGGTCTCCCGGCTGCTGCGCCGCCACGAGCCCGCCGTGATGCGGAAGTAGGCGGCGGCGATGTCGACCCCCGGCTTCCGGCCCACGCACGTCGTCCCCGGCTCCGGGCTGCCCGCCTGGGAGGCCCCCGACCCCGCCCGGCCCACCGTCCCCCTCGACCCGCTGCTGCCCGTGCAGCTCCTGGAGCGCTCCGGCGACTGGGGACACGTGCGCTGCGCCAACGGCTGGGCCGCCTGGGTCGACGGCCGGCTGCTCGTCGCCGTGCCCCAGGACCCGCCCGCCGCCGACGGCCCGGCCGGCGGGGCGGCCGACCCCCGCCCGCTGCTGGCCCGCGCCGAACACGCCCTCGCCGACTACCGGGCCGCCACGGACGACCTCGCCGCCGGACTCGACGGGGAGTCCTTCCGCGCCCGCACCCGCGGACTGCGGATCGGGGTGGTCGTCGACGGGGAGTCCGTGTGGCTGTACGACGCCGACGAGGGACGCTGGCTGTACGGCGACGGCAGACGGCTGAGCACCTACGCCGCCGACCGCGTCGAACCCCGACCCGAGGAGGGCGGCCACGCCCCCACCCGGGTGGTCACGTCCGAGGGTGAACCCTGATGACACACGACCCGGGCCCGCTGCCCGGCCCGCCCGCCGGACTCGTCGGCCGGCGGATCGCCGGCTACCGCATCGAGGGCGAGATCGGGCGCGGCGGCATGGCCGTCGTCCACCGGGCCCACGACCTGCGCCTGGACCGCACGGTCGCGCTCAAGCTCCTCGCCCCGGAACTCGCCCGCAACGACACCTTCCGGCGGCGCTTCACCCACGAGTCGCTGGTGGCCGCCGCGATCGACCACCCGCACATCGTCCCGATCTACGAGGCGGGCGAGAACGACGGTGTCCTCTACATCGCCATGCGCTACGTCTCCGGCAGCGATCTGCGGCACCTCCTCGACCGCCGCGGCCCGCTGCCGCTCACCACCGCCGTGCGGATCGCCACCCAGGTGGCGTCGGCCCTCGACGCCGCCCACGACCACGGGCTCGTGCACCGGGACGTCAAACCCGGCAACGTCCTCGTGGCCCGCGGCACCGACAGCGACCACCCCGAGCACGTCTACCTCACCGACTTCGGGCTCACCAAGAAGTCGCTGTCCCTGACCGGGTTCACCACCGTCGGCCAGTTCGTCGGCACACTCGACTACGTCGCCCCCGAGCAGATCTCCGGCCGTCCCGTCGACGGCCGCTGCGACGTCTACGGCCTCGCCTGCGTCGTCCACGAGACCCTCACCGGCCGCCCGCCCTTCCGCCGCGACGACGACATGGCCCTGCTGTGGGCCCACCAGTACGACGACCCGCCCCCGCCCAGCGCGTCCCGCCCGGACCTCCCGCCGGCCGTCGACGCCGTCTTCGCCAGGGCGCTCGCCAAGGCCCCCGAGGACCGGTACGACTCCTGCCTGGACTTCGTCGCCGCCCTGCGCGCCGCCGTCAGCGGTCCGGCCGGACCGGGCGGACCGGCACCGGGGCACCCGCCGACCGCGACCGCGACCGACACACCGGACACACCCGGCACGCCCGACACACCCGGCACGCCTGACGCAGCCGGCACGTCCGAGGCACCCGGCGCACCCGGTCCGCCCCGCTGGGCCCGACCGGTGCTACGGGGCCGCGCGCCCTGACCCGGCCCCGGCGCGCGCCGCGACCTCGCCGTGCCGGTGGACACGACGCGCCGGCAGCGCGCCGAGGAACCCGCCGACCAGCCCCCACAGCGCGCCGAGCCCCACCGCCGACCAGGTCTCGGCCCGCAGGAACAGCTCTCCGGACAGACCGCCGCCCAGGTCGCCCACACCGAGCAGCGAGAGGCCGTAGTGCGCCGAGACTCGGCCGAGCACACAGACCACCAGCACGGCGAGCGCGAGCGCGACGGCGAGCCGCACGGCGTGCCGCCGGGGCGGCACCCCGGCGGGCGAGCGGGCCGCCGCCAGGAACGCCGCCGCGAGCAGCAGGACGGCGTCCACCACGACCAGCCACCACACGCGGCCGTCGTGCGCCGCGAGCGTCCGCAGGTTCAGCGTGCTCACGTCCGGAGCGCGCAGCACCTCGTCGAGGACGTGCGGCACCGGCAGACCGAACGGCCCGTCCACCCGGCCGTGCCAGGTGGCGCCCAGACCGACGGTGAACGCGAGCCAGGCCAGGTTCGGCAGCCCGAGCAGGACCAGCGCGAAGGTCTCCGCGGCGTGCCCGCGCACCGCCACCGTGACCAGGGCGACGACGGCGCCGAGCACGACGTACCCGAGGAGCAGCGCGACCACGGCGTGCGCGGCCGGGCGCACCGGCTCCTGGAACCGCAGCAGCCGCCCCGGCAGCGGGGCGGCGCGCGCCACCAGCAGGGTCAGCGCCAGCACCGCGGCGAGCCAGAGCAGACCCCACAGGACGGTCAGCGGCACATGGGCGGTGAAACCGAGCGTGGGGGAGGCGCCGAACAGGTCGGAGAGGTCGTCGAGCGTGCCCCGGCCGAGGTCCACGGCGAACGTCTGACGCGCCGCCAGGGCCAGGGCGACCAGCGCGAGCAGCCACGGCACCGCGATCCGCGCGGCCCAGCCGGCGAGTTCCCCCGCCCCGGTGACCGCGCGGTGGCGCAGCGGGCGCAGGAAGCCGCCCGCCATGACGAGCGCCCCGGCCAGCGTGACCGACAGCGGGACCACGGACAGCGCCGCGCGGGTCTCGGCGAGGTCCCCGGCGTTCCCGGACAGTTCGACCCGGCCGCCGACCGCCGTGACCACGGCCGCCGCGACGACCCTGCCGAACGCGGCGTCCGGCAGGTCGGCCGCCCCCGCCGCCCACAGTCCCAGGGCGGCCACCAGGAGCATCGTGATCAGCGATGCCAGCACCGTGAGCACGGCCTGCGGCCAGCCGTGGCGGCCGGCTGCCGGGGGAGGAGGGGAGGTTCGGGGGCGCACGCTGCCACGCTAAGCAGCCGCCGGGGCGCCCGTCCGCGTCGGCTTGCGGCGTCCACCGTTATGGAGCACACAATGGTTTGATCGCGACAAAAAGCGATAGAGCGGTCACCCCTTCGCGAGGGTCGCCGGCCGCGTCGGGAGGAGCAGCCCGTGAGCGCCGACCAGCCGTCCTCCGGCCGCCCGACGGGACCGCCCTCCGGCCCCTTGTCGGGGCAGCCCTCCCGGCCGTCCTCGGGCCCGCCGTCCCAGCCGCCCTCCCGGCCGTCGGGCGAGCGCCCGGGCGGGCCGCCGGGCAGGCCCCCGAACGAGCCGCGGGGAGGGCCCGCCGGCGGACCTCCCGACCGGCCGGAGGGCCACCCGCCGTGGTGGCGGTCGGTGCCGGCCATGGCGGCCGTCGCCGTCGTGGCCGTGGGCGCCGTGGTCGCCGCCGTGGTCCTGTCCGCCACCGGCGGGGGCGGTCCGGGGCGGGGCGGGGGCGGTGAGGTCTTCCTCCAGGCCGCGAACGAGACCGGCCCCGACCCCTTCACCGCCTCCACGGCGCGGGACAGCTCCGTACCGCCCGCCACCAGCCCGCCGCCCGGCTCCCCGCCGGCCACCGGCACCTCCGTGAACCAGGTGCGCGGGGTCGACGGCGGGGCGCCGGGCCTCTACGCGGGCACCCGCGCCACGCCCAGCTGCGACGTCGAGCGGCAGATCGCCCTGCTGCGGGAGGACCCGGCGAAGAACCGCGCGTTCGGCTCGGTCGAGGGCGTCCGGCCCGCCGGCGTCCCCGCGTACCTGCGCTCGCTCACCCCCGTGCAGCTGCGCGCGGACACCCGGGTCACCAACCACGGCTACCGCGACGGCTCCGCCACCACCTACCAGGCCGTGCTCCAGACCGGCACGGCCGTCCTGGTCGACGCGCACGGGGTGCCCCGGGTGCGCTGCGGGTGCACCAACCCGATGACCCCGCCGGTCGCGCAGCGCGCCACGCCCGTGCCGGTGGGCAGGGCGTGGCCGGACTACCGGCCGTCGAACGTCGTCGTGGTCGCCCCGTCCGCGCGGCCCGTCGACGTCTTCGTCGTCTTCGACGCCCGCCACGACGACTGGTTCCACCGCGAGAGCGGCGACGGCGCGGCACACCGGGACCGGCAGGCGCGGCCCCCGGCGCACTGGAAGGATCCCGCGCAGCCCCCGCCGCCGTGCGAGCCCGGTGACGGCACCGGTTGCCCGCCGACGCCCCGCGACTCGTCGGGCTGGGCCACTCCGCCGTCGTCCGAGCCGCAGTCGCCGCCCGCGTCCGAGCCCGGGTCCGGACGGGAGTCCGGGTCCGGACCGGCCTCGCCCGAGTCGCCCGGCTCGCGGCCCCCGTCGTCCGAGCCGCCCGAGTCGCCTGCGCCGTCGTCGCCGTCCGGGCAGTCGCCCCGGTCCGACGAGTCCGAACCGCCGTCGTCCGAACTCCCCGGGTCCCCTCCGCCGTCGCCGCCCGAGGAGCCCCCCGCCTCCGAGCCGCCGCCGTCCGAGCCCCCGCCGGTCTCCGAACCGCCCGCCTCCGGGTCGGCGCCCGTGTCACCGGCGTCCCCCGGGACCGCGTCCTCGGCCCCCGGGACGTCAGCCGAGGTCACCACCGAGTCCTCGGGCGCCGTGCGGCCGCCCGCTGTGCCGTCCGTCACCGGCGAAGCCCGGGTCTAGTCCTTTCGGGTACGGCGCCCGTCCTGAGCGGTTATTCTCCGGATGTCCAGGACTCGTACCCCCGGCGAATCCTGTGCGCGCACGGCGAACACGACACCTGGACTGCGAAGCCCCGCTCGGGGTACGAGCACTGGTGCAGAAGGAACCGGCGAGGCCGGCGGTCGAGAGAGACAAGCATGTTCGAGCACCTGGACGGGGCAGTGATACCGACTGGTTTCGACGTGCCCGTGGAACCGCTCAGGAGAGCGGCTCACTACACGGGCGAACCGGGATGCATCGGCGCGGCACGTGACTTCGCGGCGCTCTTCCTGGAGCAGCTCAGGACCGAGTGGTGCGCGGACATCGACCCGCGGTCCGACGGCGAACTGCTCCTGGTCGTGAGCGAACTGGTCACCAACGCGGACCGGCACAGCAACGGCCCGTACATCCTGGAACTGGAGGGCACGGACACCGCGGTCACCGTGTCCGTCTACGACAGCAGCGCGGCGCTCCCGCACCGGTTCCCGCGCGACCCCGAGCGCATCGGCCGGCACGGTCTGGAGATCGTGCACGCCCTCGCCGCCGAGGTCGTCGTCGAGCGCGTGCCGGTGGGCAAGCGCGTGCGCGCCCTGCTGACCCTGGCGCACTGAAGCGCCACCGGGCGCCGTCGCCGTACGACCCGCAGTCGGCTCCGCACGCCGTGGGCCGCGGGTACCCATACCTCAAGCCGCGGGCACCGCTCCCCCCGATCGTGACCGGAAGGGCGGCACCCGCGTTTCTTCGTGCCCGTCGTCTTTTTTCTTCGTGTCCGTCGTGCTCGTGCCGGAGTCCTCAGGCGCAGCCGAGTTCGCCCAGCATGCCCTGGCGCAGCCGGCCGATGATCCGCTTGATCAGCCGTGAGACGTGCATCTGGGAGCAGCCGAGCCGTTCGCCGATCTCCGCCTGGGTGGCCTCCTCCACGAACCGCAGCCGGATGATCTCCCGGTCCCGGTCGGAGAGTTCGGCCATCAGCGGCGCGAGCGCGTGGAAGTCCTCCACGAGCTGCAGCCCCTCCTCCTCGACGCCGAGGAAGTCCGCGAGGACCGCCTCGCCGTCCTCGGGTCCGTCACCGCCGAGCGCCGCGTCGAGGGACGCCGAGGTGTAGCCGTTCGCGGCGATCTGGGCCTCGATCACCTCGCCCTCGCCGAGGTTCATCAGCGCGGCCAGTTCCGCGACCGTCGGCTCGCGGTCCAGTCGGCCCGCCAACTCCTCGCGCGCCTTGGCGAGTTCGACCCGCAGCTCCTGGAGGCGGCGCGGCACGTGCACGGCCCATGTGGTGTCGCGGAAGAACCTCTTCATCTCACCGACGATGTACGGCACCGCGAACGAGGTGAACTCCACCTCGCGCGACAGCTCGAACCGGTCGATCGCCTTGATCAGACCGATCATGCCGGTCTGGACGATGTCCTCCATGTCGTCGCCGCGGCTGCGGAACCGCCCCGCCGCGAACCGCACGAGCGACATGTTCATCTCGATCAGGGTGTTGCGGGCGTACTGGTACTCCGGCGTGCCCTCCTCGAGTTCGTCCAGACGCCGGAAGAACTCCCGAGAGAGCCTCCGCGCGTCCAGCGGGGCGACGGCCGACGGGTCCTCGATGCCCGGCAGCACTCCCTCCCCCACACCACCCTCGGCGGTCTTGTCGACGACCACTGCTCCGGACCGGGTCCCGGCGGTGCTCATTTCCCTCTCCCTCACAGTCGGAAGTCCCTGCAACTCTCTGAGGCGCGGGTACCCGAAGTACCCCGGCGCATGCGCCCCTCGACAGGGGTGGCGGAAAATGGATGGCGCGCGCGGCCCCGATCGGCCGATGCTCACCCGCATGACCGACACCACCCCGCCGCAACAGGCAGAGCCGGAACGGCGTTTCGGCTGGTCCACGATGTTCGTCGGCCCCGAGGACGATCCGCGCGGCGACGGCGGGTACCGAGGGGAACGGGACACGCTCGTGGGATACCTGCGCGACCAGCGGCTGACGTTGGAGCTGAAGTGCTCGGGCCTGGACGCCGACGCCATGGCCCGCCGCTCGGTGCCGCCGTCCGACCTGTCGCTGCTCGGCCTGGTACGCCATCTGGCCGGGGTCGAGCAGTACTGGTTCGGCCACGTGATGGCCGGCATCGAGGGACCCCGGCCCTTCCGCGACGCCGACCACCCCGACGGGGACTTCGAGTTCGCGGTGCCCGACCCGGCCGTGGTCGAGGAGGCGTGGCGGACCTGGCGTGAGCACGTGGCGTTCGGTGAGCGCGTCGTGGCCGGGGCGCCGGGCCTCGACGTCGTCGGGCCCGGCCGGAAGGAGCCGATCACCCTGCGCGAGGTGCTGGTCCACATGATCGAGGAGTACGCCCGGCACAACGGGCACGCCGACTTCCTCCGGGAGCGGATCGACGGCCGCGTGGGCGAGTGACCGGCCCCGCCCTCAGTCCGCGCACCGCCGGGCCGTGATCAACTCGTGCAGATAACGCTTGGTCACGACGCCGTCGAAACGGCTCTCGAGCAGGCCGCGCACACAGGCGAGCAGGCCGCGTCGGGCGGGCGCGGCGAGGGCGCGGTGGTTGGAGTAGGTGAGCAGGACGTCCGTGTAGGCGTCGGCCGTGTACGTGATCTCCTGCGCGTGGCGGTGCACGGTGACGTCCGTGAAGTACGGCGAGTCGTCCAACTCGGCGGTGTGCGTCGCCATCTGCGCCTCCGGCGGCAGCCGCAGCCCCGGCGGGGTGCCCGGCATCCAGCGTTCGTAGCAGCCCTGCACGAGGTCGAAGAACTCCTGGGTGCCGCCCGCCACATGGAGCGTGGTCACCAGGGCGAGGTGCCCGCCCGGCCGCAGCGCCCCCGCGGCCCTCGCCACCCGGTGCACCGGGTCGAGCCAGTGGAACGCGGTCGCGCACACCACCGCGTCGTACGGCTCCGGCGGCGGCCCCCAGCGGTCGAAGTCGGCGGTCACCACCCGTGCCGCGGGGAACTCCCGCAACCGCCGCCGCGCCACGTCGGCCAGCGCGGGCCCCAGTTCCACACCCGTGATCCGGCAGCCTGAGCGGGCCAGGTCGACGGTGAGCTTGCCCGTGCCGGGGCCGATCTCCAGGACCCGGCTGCCCGGACCGATGCCCGCCACCCGCACCAGGTCCGCGACCAGCGGGCCCGGATAGCGGGGCCGGGCCCGTTCGTACAGCTCGGCGGCCTCGTCGAACGTGTCGCGCGGCACCACTCCCGCTCCCTCCCGCCGGCCGGCTCCCCCGGGTTCTCCCCAGGGCAGAATGCTGGACCCTTCCCCGCGCGTCCAGGGCTCCTAGGCTGGGGCGGTGACCAATCGAGCGCCCGACCGGGCCCCCGTCGTCCCCCCGCGCCCCAGGACCCCCGGCGCCAGGATTCCCGCTCCCGGGGCCACCGGCCCCGGAGCACCCCCGGCCGCCCGTGAGGAGCCACTGTTGCGCAACCTCGTCGGTGACGTGCTGCGGCGTGAACGCACGGCGCAGGAGCGCACCCTGAGGGATGTCGCCGACGCCGCCCGGATCTCGCTGCCGTACCTCTCCGAGATCGAGCGCGGGCGCAAGGAGGCGTCCTCCGAGGTCCTGGCGGCCGCCGCCCGCGCCCTCGGCCTGGGCCTCGGCGACCTGCTGTCCCGGACCGGGGCCGAACTGACCCGGCGCACCACGAGCGGCCGTGCCGCCTCGCCGTACGAAGGACTCTGCCTCGCCGCCTGAGCCGCCGATGAGTTTCGCCGCGCGGACCGGTCGACATCTGTGACCGCGATCCCCGCCCGCAGGAGGCGTCCATGAACACCGACGGATTCAC
This sequence comes from Streptomyces sp. NPDC026672, assembly GCF_040638185.1. NCBI lineage: Bacteria > Bacillati > Actinomycetota > Actinomycetes > Kitasatosporales > Streptomycetaceae > Streptomyces > Streptomyces sp. NPDC026672. The sequence continues at coordinate 20,401 of NZ_JBEZXS010000008.1, read as the reverse complement.
CACGTGTCTCTGGTTCGACGGCAAGGCGGAGGAGGCCGCGCACTTCTACGTGTCGGTCTTCAAGAACTCCGGCGTCGGCCGGGTGACCCGCTACACCGACGCAGGCCCGGGGCCGGCCGGCACGGTGGTCACCGTGGAGTTCACGGCCAACGGCCAGCGGTTCGTCGCGCTCAACGGCGGCCCGGAGTTCACCTTCAGCGAGGCGATCTCCTTCCAGGTCCTCTGCGACGACCAGGCGGAAGTCGACCACTACTGGACCGCGCTGACCGAGGGCGGCGGCGAGACCGGCCCCTGCGGCTGGCTCAAGGACCGCTACGGCGTCTCCTGGCAGGTCGTGCCCCGGCGGCTGATCGAGCTGACCGGCGACCCCGACACCGCGAAGGCCGCCCGCGTCACCAGCGCCATGCTGTCGATGGGCCGGCTCGACATCGCCGGGCTGGAGCGGGCGGCGACGGGCGCGTGACCACGGCGGGCGTGTGACGGCGACGGCGCGTGAGCGCGACGGGGCGGCGTCCCGGGACGCCGCCCCGCGCCGGCGGCCGGATCAGACCCGGTCGGCCACGATCAGCAGGTACTGGAAGCTGCCGTTGCGGTACGCGGACAGGAACGTGTCCTCGATGCCCGTGACCAGGTGGTCGGCCTGCGCCCGCAGCTCCCAGTAGGGCAGGGCCGCCCGGGTCAGGTCCTCCACGTGCACCGGCACCAGCCGGTTGCGGGCCATCGCCCGGAAGTACTCCGACCTCGGGTGGATGTCGCAGATGTAGTGCGCGTTGATCTGCGACACCTCACGCGACGCCCGCCCGTACGTGTCGTTGTAGCAGCCGGTGATCACCACGTACCGCCCGCCGCGGCGCAGCAGCCGCGCGTGCTCCGCGAACAGCAGGTCCAGCTCGACGTACATGGTCGACTCGTTGTTCCACGACGCCGCGTACGCGCCCGACGCGAGGCCCGTGTCCAGCATGTTGCGGTGGTGATGGCGCACCCGCCCGTCGATGCCCCGCTTGGCGGCCTGCTCGTTGGCGAACGCCGCCTGCTTCGCCGAGATCGTGACGCCGTCCGCGTGGCAGCCGTAGCGCAGGTTCGCCGTCACGCTGCCGCCGCCGCGTCCGCAGCCCGCGTCGAAGACCCGGTCGTCCGGGGAGAGCGGCCCGAGGTGCGCGGCGAGCAGTTCCGCCTGGGCGTGCTCCAGGCGGTGCAGTTCGGCGGTGACGCGCTCCCGGCGCAGGGCGGGGTCCGACTCGTCGAGCACCGTCCAGTCGGCGTCACCGACGCCGTAGTGGTGGTGGTAGAGGTCGTCGATCCTCCCGAGGTCGAGATTGACCGGGTTCTCCTCGGCGTTCCAGTAGTCCGCGACGCGGTTCTGGTAGATGGACTGGGTCGGAACCGGTGCCGTGGTGGTCCGGGCGACGGGGGCGGTGGTCAAATGTGACTCCTCGATGTGCTGCTGACGGTGTTTCGCGGTGCGGCGCGGGGCCTCACCAGTAATCGGGCAGGTGGTACCGGTGGGTGTTGGTGGCGTGCCACTCGTGGTTGCCGGACACCCAGGCGGCCAGCCCGCGGGCGTAGCGCTCCACGAGCGGTGAGCCCGTGGCGAGCAGGGCCGACTCCTCCTCGAACGCCGTCATGATCCGGTTGTGGATCCCGACGGACTCCAGATAGGCGGCCTTCAGCCCGTGCCGCCGGTTCGCCGCGACGACCTGCGGCAGATTGAGGTGCGCCGGGTCGCTCGCGAGCTCCTTGGTGAAGGAGTACAGGTCGTTGACGATCGTGGTGGCGTTGCAGGCCAGGGCCGTGATCCGCTGGATCTCGGGGCGGGCGTGGACCTGTGCGGGCAGTTCGTAGCCGTCGACCGCGTCGACGATCGACAGACACGGCCGGAAGTTGTTGAACTGCCGCATCACCAGGTACTCCCAGACCTTCGGCACGTACCCGGTCTCCGCCCAGGCGGCCTCGGCCAGATAGCCCAGGTGCAGCCGGCCGAGGTCGTGCACGAGGCGGTCGCCCTGACTGGGCGTGGCCAGCAGCGAGAAGTCCTCCAGCGCGCAGCGGTACGAGCGCAGCGGACCGTCCGCCCGCATGCCCTGCCGCCACTCCTCCTCCAGCTCCGGGACCCCGTGGTACGGGTCGACCGCGGACTGCGCGAGGACCAGCCGGCCGCCGAGCCCGCGCCGTGCGCCGCCCCGGCCCTCGTCCTCCTCGCAGTAGCAGGAGTCCACGACGTTCTCGGCCAGCAGCAGCTTGCCCGCGGCCGTCAGCCGGTCCAGGTCGGCCGCCCCCGGGTGCTGGAGGACCACGGCGCGCCCGAACTGGAAGCCCGCGAAGTCCCCCTTCCACGCCGCGGGGAACAGGTCGAGGCCGCTCGCCCAGGTCTCCAGCCGCCGGTCGATCTCGGCGGCCCTCGCGGGGTCGGCGGGCACGGCCGGCCGGTACAGCAGTCCGGGGATCGCGCCCGTGCGGCGCCGGGGCCGCAGCCGCGCGGCGATGTCCGGCGGTCCGGGCAGCGCGAGGGAAGGGGGCGAAGCACAGGTGCGGGGCTCCGGGCCGTCACTCGGCGCTCCGGCCGGCACGGGGGCGGGGCCGGACGCGGTGTCCGGTACGGACACGTTCCCTCCTGGTGGGTGGACCGGGATGACCGGATCGGTGGTGGACGTCGGGGCGCGGATCGGTGCGCCGGGACAAGCCAAACAGCCGGGACGAAGATCCGGTACGGCGCGAAGGGGGCGGTTTCCGGCGAGACGTGAGTAAACCTGTGTTCCGGGGCGTTCGGGACCGCGCGGAACGATCACGCGCCGGTCGTCCGCTCCCGCACTCGGTGACAGCGCCGGGTTTGATCTCAGGACACGTCGTTGACCAGCACCGCCGCCCCCTCGAAGCGGCCGGCCTTGAGGTCCGCGAGGGCCCGCGGCGCCTGGGACAGCGGGTAGGCGTGCGTGGTCGCGCGCACACCGTGGCGCGCGGCGAGCGCCAGGAACTCCCGCCCGTCCGCCCGGGTGTTGGAGGTGACGCTGCGCAACTCCTTCTCGTAGAACAGGTCGGACTCGTAGCGCAGCGCCGGCACGTCGCTCAGATGGATGCCGGCGACCGCCAGCACCCCGCCCCGGTCCAGCGCGCGCAGCGCCACCGGCACCAGATCGCCCACCGGCGCGAACAGGACCGCCCCGTCCAGCGGTTCGGGCGGCACGTCGTAGGCGTCGCGCACCGACGCCGCCCCGAGGCCGAGCGCCAGCCGCCGGGCCGCCGCGCCCCGGGTCAGGACGTGCACGGTGGCGCCCTCGGCGAGCGCCACCTGGGCGCACAGATGGGCGCTGCCCCCGAACCCGTACAGCCCGAGCCGTCCGCCCGCCGGCAGCGAGGTGCGGCGCAGCGCGCGGAAGCCGATGATGCCCGCGCACAGCAGCGGCGCGAGCGCCACGTCGGTCACGGCCTCCGGCAGCCGGTACGCGAAGGCGGCCGGGACGGTGGTGTACTCGGCGTACCCGCCGTCCGCGTCCCAGCCGGTGTACTCCGAGTGGGGACACAGGTTCTCGGCGCCCCGCAGACAGTAGGCGCACACGCCGTCGGTCCGTCTGAGCCAGGCCACCCCGACCCGGTCGCCCGCGGCGAAGTCCGTGACGGCCGCCCCGGCGCCCGCGACCGTGCCGACCACCTCGTGCCCCGGTGTCACCCCCGGCCGGCGCTCCGGCAGGTCGCCCTCGGTGACATGCAGGTCGGTGCGGCACACCCCGCAGGCCGCCACCCGCACCAGCAGTTCGTCGTCCCCGGGCACGGGCACCGGGCGTTCCACGAACCGCAGCGGGTCCTCCTCGAGGGGCGCGGGCCGGACCACCGACCACGCGCGCATCGTGCCTGCCGCCACCGAGCCCGCCATACCGCGCCCCGTCCCGCCGAAGCCGCCCCCGCCCTCCCAGTCTCCGCCGGAACCCCGTGTTCGGCGCGCGGGGCGCGCGGCCGGTGACTAGCGTGAGGAGCGGACAGTCCACCGCACGGGAGAGGGCCGCACCATGGCCGTACCACCTGAAGGAACCCCCTGTTGGGCCGATGCGATGTTCACGGACGTCGAGGGAGCCAAGAGCTTCTACGGCGACGTCCTCGGCTGGACCTTCGGCGAGTCGTCGTCGGAGTACGGCAACTACACCCAGGCGTACGTGGACGACAAGGCGGTCGCGGCCGTCGTCCCGCCCATGCCCGGCCAGGAGGGCCAGTCGCAGTGGTGCCTCTACCTCGCGTCGCCGGACGCTGCCGCGACCGCCGAGAGGATCCGCGCCGAGGGCGGCGAGATCCTCATGGAACCGATGCAGGTCGGCGACTTCGGCACGATGTGCCTGGCCCGTGAGCCCGGCGGCGCCGTGTTCGGCGTCTGGCAGGGCGGCACCCACGAGGGGTTCGAGGCCACCGAGGTGCCCGGCGCCTACTGCTGGGCCGAGGTCTTCACCCGCGAGCCCGAGCGCACCGATGCCTTCCTGCCGGCCGTCTTCTCCTACACGGCCAAGCAGATGCAGGACGACGCCGTCGACTTCCGCCTCTTCGACATCGGGGACCGGACCGTCCTCGGCCGGATGCGGATGACGGACGACTTCCCGCCCGAGGTGCCGTCGTACGTCAACGTGTACTTCACGGTCGCCGACTGCGACGACGCCGTGGCCAGGGCGACCAAGCTCGGCGCCGTCCTGCGGTTCGGCCCCATGACCAGCCCGTTCGGCCGGTTCGCCGCGCTCACCGACCCCCAGGGCGCCAACTTCTCGGTCATCGACGTCACCACCACCGAGGGCGAGATGCCCAAGGTCACCCAGGTCTGAACCACCCCTGCCGGGCGGACCCCGCGGCCGTGGCATGATCGTGCTCATGCGTGAACGTGTGGTGGCCGCGTGCGACGGGGCTTCGAAGGGAAACCCCGGACCCGCGGGCTGGGCCTGGGTGGTGTCCGACGACTCGGAGGGCCCGGCCCGCTGGGAGGCGGGGCCGCTCGGCAGGACGACCAACAACGTCGCCGAACTCACGGCGCTGGAGCGCCTGCTGGCGTCGACCGACCCCGGCGTGCCGCTGGAGGTCCGGATGGACTCGCAGTACGCGATGAAGGCCGTGACCACCTGGCTGCCCGGCTGGAAGCGCAACGGCTGGCGCACGTCCGCCGGCAAGCCCGTCGCCAACCAGGAACTCGTCGTCCGCATCGACGAACTGCTCGACGGCCGTTCCGTGGAGTTCCGCTACGTCGCCGCCCACCAGGTCGACGGCGACCGGCTCAACGACTTCGCCGACCGGGCCGCCAGTCAGGCCGCGACGGCGCAGGAGCCCGCGGGCAGCGCGCTCGGCTCGCCCGAACCGCCGCCCTCGGCCCCGTCCGCCGCCCCGCGCCGCAAGGCGGCGCCCCGCAAGCAGGGCGGCGGCTCCTCCTCCCGCACCATCAAGGCCAAGTTCGCCGGCCGCTGCGTGTGCGGCCGCTCCTACGCGGCGGGCGAGTCCATCGCCAAGAACACGCAGGGCTGGGGCCATCCGGAGTGCCGCACCGCCGACGCCTGACCCGGGCGGCGGCACCGGGGCCGCCGTCACGTCACCGGGCGCACACCTCCTGTTACTCTGCGGTCGCCATCGACCACTGTCAGTGACTCCCCGAGGTGTGCGCGTGAAGGTCGTCTGCGTGGGAGGCGGACCCGCCGGTCTGTACCTCTCCATCCTGCTCAAGCGTCGGCACCCGTCCCACGACGTCACCGTCCACGAACGCAATCCCGAGGGCTCGACCTACGGTTGGGGCGTCACGTACTGGCGCGGGCTGCTCGACCGACTCGCCGAGCACGACCCCGAGTCGGCGCGCGCCGTCGAGGACGGCTCCGTGCGCTGGAGCGACGGCGTCGCCCACGTGGGCGACCTGACGACCCGTCACCACGGCGACCAGGGCTTCGGCATCGGCCGCCACCGGCTCCTGGAGATCCTCGCCGCGCGGGCCCGATCGCTCGGCGTACGGCTGGAGTTCGGCAGCGAGATCACCGAACCCCCCGCCGACGCCGACCTGGTCGTCGCCGCCGACGGTGTCCGCTCCGCCCTGCGCACCCGGTACGCCGGCCACTTCGGCACCCGGGTCGCCACCGGCCGCGACCCCTACGTCTGGCTCGGCACCACCAAGGTCTTCGACGCCTTCACCTTCGCCTTCACCCGGACCGAGCACGGCTGGATCTGGTGCTACGGCTACGGCTACAGCGGCGGGCACAGCACCTGTGTCGTCGAGTGCGGCCCCGAGACCTTCACCGGCCTCGGCCTGGACCGGCTCGGCGAGGCCGACGGCCTGGCCCTCCTGGAGAAGCTGTTCGCCGGTGTCCTCGACGGCCACCCCCTGACCGGCCGCGCCGCCGGCGAGGGGGGCGCCCCCTGGCTCACCTTCCGCACCCTCACCAACCGCACCTGGCACCGCGGCAACCTCGTGCTGCTCGGCGACGCCGCCCACACCACCCACTACTCCGTCGGCGCCGGCACCACCCTCGCCCTGGAGGACGCGATGAGCCTCGCCGACGCCCTCGACGCCCACCCCGCGCTTCCCGACGCCCTCGCCGCCTACGAACGCGACCGCACCGCGGCCCTGCTGCCCGTGCAGAGCGCCGCCCGCCTCAGCGCCCGGTGGTACGAGAACCTGCCCCGCTACATCGAGCTGCCCCCGCACCGGATGTTCGCCCTGCTCGGCCAGCGCCACTCGCCCCTGCTGCCGTACGTGCCGCCGCAGCTCTACTACGGCCTCGACAAGGCCGCGGGACAACTGGAGCCGCTGCGCAGGCTCAAGCGCTGGCTCGGCCCCCGGGCCGCCCGCGCCCTGCATCCGCGCGCCCGGCACTGAGGTGCGGTGGGGCGGGGGAACAGGGGAATTTTGGTGAATGGAAATTCACTCGATAGGGTGAATGGGAATTCACCTGATCTTCCTTCCCCCTGGAGTGCCCATGCGCCGGCCCACGATTCCGGTGCTCGCGTTCGGCGGCATCCTCATGGCGGTCATGCAGACCGTCGTCGTGCCCCTGCTGCCCGACCTGCCCCGCCTCACCGGCGCCTCCGCGGGCGCCGTCTCCTGGACGGTCACCGCCACCCTGCTCTCCGGCGCCGTCCTCACCCCCGTGCTCGGCCGGGCAGGCGACATGTACGGCAAGCGGCGCGTGCTCACCGCGGCCCTCGCCCTGATGACCGTCGGCTCCGTGATGTGCGCCATGACCTCCGACATCCGCCTGCTCATCGCGGCCCGCGCGCTCCAGGGCGCCGCCGCCTCCGTCGTCCCGCTCTCCATCAGCATCCTGCGCGACGAACTGCCGCCCGAGCGGCGCGGTTCCGCCGTCGCCCTGATGAGCTCCACGGTCGGCATCGGCGCCGCCCTCGGTCTGCCGCTCGCCGCGCTCGTCGTCCAGTACGCCGACTGGCACACCATGTTCTGGCTCACCGGCCTCCTCGGCGCCCTGGGCACCGCCGGCGTCCTCTGGGCGGTCAAGGAGTCGCCGGTGCGCGAACAGGGCCGGTTCGACGTCCTCGGCACGCTCGGCCTCGCCGTCGGACTGACCTGTCTGCTGCTCGGCGTCTCCCAGGGCGGCCAGTGGGGCTGGACCAGCCCGAGCGTCCTCGGCCTGTTCGCCGGGGCCGTCGTCGTCCTCGCCCTGTGGTGGTGGCAGCAGCTGCACACCGCGCAACCCCTCGTCGACCTGCGGCTGGTCTCCCGGCCCAAGGTGGGCCTCTCCCACGTCGCGGCCCTGCTGACCGGGTTCGCCTTCTACGCCAACTCCCTGGTCACCGCCCAGCTGGTGCAGGCCCCGGAGGCCACCGGGTACGGGCTCGGCCTGTCGATCGTCGCCACCGGCCTGTGCCTGCTGCCCGGCGGCATCACCATGCTGCTCCTGTCGCCCGTCTCGGCCCGGATCTCCGCCGCGCGCGGCCCCAGGATCACCCTCGCCCTCGGCGCCGCCGTCATCGCCTGCGGCTACGGCGTGCGCATCGCCGACAGCCGCGACCTGTGGATGATCATCCTCGGGGCCACGGTCGTCGCGACCGGCACCACCCTCGCCTACTCCGCGCTGCCCACCCTGATCCTGCGGGCCGTCCCCGCCGGGCAGACCGCCTCCGCCAACGGCGTCAACGTCCTGATGCGCACCATCGGCCAGGCCACCTCCAGTGCCGCCGTCGCCGCCGTCCTCGTCCACCACAGCAGCCCCGTCGGCGGCGTGTCGGTGCCCACCCTGCACGGCTATCTGCTGGCGTTCGCCATGGCCGGCGCCGTCGGCCTCGTCGCCTGCGCGGCCGCCCTCTCCATACCCGGCGACTCCGCCCCCGACGACCCCCGGCCGCCGCGCCCGGCCGCCGAGAGCACCCGGGGCGCGCGGGACGAGGCGTTGGAGGGAGCATGAGTGCCGTGAGCACCCGCACCGGCACCACCACCACACCCGCCCGCCGGGACGCCGAGGAGACCAGGGCGGCCATCCTCAAGGCCGCCCGCCACCTCCTGGCCCGGCACCCGCACACCGACATCACCCTCAAGGCCGTCGCCGAACGCGCCGGGGTCAGCCCGCCGCTGATCCTCAAGTACTTCGGCAACAAGGACGCCCTGTTCGCCCGTGTGATGTCCTTCGCCGCCGACGCGGACACCCTGCTCGACGCGCCCCTGCCCGGACTCGGCCGGCACATGGTGCGCCGCGTCCTGGAGAGCCAGCGCGAACACGGCTCCGACCCGCTGCTGCGCATCGTCTTCGCCCCCCTGCACGGCGACCACGGCGACGTGCTGCGCGCCAACTTCCGCGCCCAGGTGACGGAACGGCTCGCCGCGCGGCTGCCCGGGCCCGACGCGGGCCTGCGCGCCGAACTCGCCGTCGGCGCCCTCGTCGGGCTCGGCGTGATGTGGGGCCTGGCACGCGGCCCCCACGTCCGCGAGGCGTCCGTCGACGACCTGGTCGAACGCTACGGCCCCCTCGTCCAGGCCCAGCTGACCTGACCTGCGGCTCACCGACGGAGCGGCCCGTTCCGCGGGGGGCGTCCGGGGATGACAGACTGTCGCCATGGACGAACGTGTAATCGACAGGTCGGGGCAGCGGGCATCGGTCGTCGGCCTCGGGACCTGGCAGCTGGGCGCCGACTGGGGCGAGGTGGACGACAAGGAGGCCCTCTCCGTCCTGGAGACGGCCGCCGAGTCGGGAGTGACCTTCTTCGACACGGCCGATGTGTACGGCGACGGGCGCAGCGAGCAGACCATCGCCGGCTTCCTGCGCGGCAGGCCCGACCTGCACGTGCTGGTGGCGACGAAGATGGGCCGCCGGGTCGAACAGCTCCCGGAGAACTACGTCCTCGACAACTTCCGCGCCTGGAACGACCGTTCGCGCCGCAATCTCGGCGTCGACCGCATCGACCTGGTGCAGCTGCACTGCCCGCCGACCCCCGTGTACTCCTCGGACGAGGTGTTCGACGCGCTCGACACCCTGGTCGAGGAGGAGCGCATCGCGGCGTACGGCGTCAGCGTGGAGACCTGCCAGGAGGCGCTGACCGCGATCGCCCGGCCGAACGTGGCCAGCGTGCAGATCATCCTCAACCCGTTCCGCATGAAGCCGCTGACGGAGGTGCTGCCGGCCGCCCGCGCCGCCGGGGTCGGCATCATCGCGCGGGTGCCGCTGGCCTCCGGGCTGCTGTCGGGCAAGTACACCAAGGACACGGTGTTCGCGGCCGACGACCACCGCACCTACAACCGGCACGGGGAGGCGTTCGACCAGGGCGAGACCTTCTCCGGCGTCGACTACGCGACCGGTGTCGAGGCCGCCGCCGAGTTCGCCGCGCTCGCCCCCGAGGGCTGCACCCCGGCCCAGCTGGCCCTGCGCTGGATCATCGGCCGGCCCGGTGTGACCACGGTCATCCCCGGCGCCCGCAACCCGGAGCAGGCCCGCGCCAACGCGGCCGCCGCCAAGCTGCCGGAGCTGTCCGCCGAGACCGTCGCCGCGATCGGCGACCTCTACGACCGCCGCATCAAGGACCAGGTCGAGAACCGCTGGTAGCACGCGCCGGCAGGGGCGGCCCACCGCGGGCCGCCCCTGCCGTCCCCGCCGTCACGCGGGCCCGGCCCCGTCACACGGCCGGTGCCGTCAACTGCCGGTCGTGCGCCCGGCCGAGCAGCAGCAGCGAGACGACCGCGCCGATCAGCGCGCAGAACATGTCCCACTGCGTGTCCCACACATCGCCCTGGGTGGCGAGGAACGCGTCCGCGCCGTGGCCGCCGATCACGGCCGCCGCCCATTCGAGCAGTTCGAAGCAGGCGCTGAAGGCCAGGCAGGCGCACACGGTCAGCGGTGCCAGCCAGCGGCTGCCGCGCAACGGCGAGGTGCGGACGAGCAGTTCACGGACGAGGATCGCCGGCACGAATCCCTGCACGAGATGGCCGAAGCGGTCGTACGGATTGCGGTCCAGGCCGAACGTGTCGCGCACCCAGTCGCCGAGCGGCACCTCCGCGTAGGTGTAGTGGCCGCCCACGGCGAGGACCAGGGCGTGCCCGGCGAGCAGCACGCACAGCAGCCCGGTCGGCGGGAAGCGCCGATGGACCAGCACCACCAGCGGCAGCCCGATCAGCACCCAGAACGTCTCCAGGAACCAGGTCGTACGGTCGCGCGCGCCCCACGCGGACACCGCCATGCCCGCGACCACCAGGGCCACGAGCAGGACGCGCGGGGAGGGCCGCGGGGCGCGGTGCGGGGCGGGCCGGACTGCGGTCATCTCGGTGCTCCTTGTCGGGGAGCCCCATCGTGTCGGGACCGGGCGGCCCGGACATGAGTACGGCTACTCAGCCACCCGCGGGCCGTCACTCACCCGGCGCAGGGCGTCGAGGCAGGTACCGATCGCGTGCTGGAGCTGCTCCAGGCGCTGGACCATGTCGTCCTCGTAGAACTCCCGCGCGTCGTCGAAGGTCAGCTCCTCGAACGCCTTCGTCGCCCTCTGGAGGCCGCTGTAGAACCTGGTCCGCCGCTCCTGGACGCGGAGTTCGGGGTCGGCCTCGACGGCGTCGGCGACCAGGGCCCGCAGGGTGCCGTACGCTTCGCCGGCCCACTCGCCGGTGTCCTCGTCGTCGTCCAGTTCGTCGATGAGCGAGAGATGGCGCTCGGCCTCCTCGCGCACCCCGGCGGGCGCGTCCACGGTCTGTCCGGCGGGGGTCTTGACGAGGCCCGTCTCGACGATCTGCCGGACGTAGCCGATCCGGTCGGCCGAGCGGCTCTCGGTGGCGACGGCCTTCTTCAGGTCGTCCGTGCGCACCACGTCCCGCGCCAGCTCGGCCTGGAGCTCCGGGTCCTCGCGCAGCCGGTCGAGCAGCGCGGTGCGGGCCGCGCGGGCGGTGGAGGGGTCGGCGAGGATCGCGGCGCGCAGCGCGATGGGGTTCTCGGCGACTTCGAGGGCCTTGGTCGGCCGGATGCCCTCGGCCTCGGCTGCCTCCGCGATGGCGGTGCCGCGCTCGGAACCGGCGCTGGAGCGGGCCGAGTAGTAGGCCGACCAGGCGTCGGCGTCCGGGAGTTCGGTCTCCTGGCCCGGCGCCAGCACCTCGAACTGCGGGACGAGACCGTCGTCGGCGGCCCGGTCCCACGCCTTGTAGTGGCGCAGGACCCGCTCGGGCGAGCACCCGGCGAGCCGGGCGAACTCCTTCGCCGACACCTTCGGCGTCTCCCCGGCGGCCTGCCCGCCGGGCCGGACGCTGCGCGCGACCATCAGCGCGAACGCCCACCCTCCGGTCCGCGCGTACACCCCGAACTTCCGTGCGTCGCGCGCGACGAGGTCGGACAGCGGCGCGGGCGAGTCCGGGGACTCCGGGGATTCGGGGGCGGTCTCGGCGGGGTCGATCGCCAGGGGCACGGCTGACTCTCCAGGAGGTGCGGTTCAGTGGGGCGTGGTTCAGTTCACCGGCTGCCGGAACGTCGCCAGGACGGTCTTCAGCGCCAGGGTGTCGGCCGGTGAACCCCAGGCGTCCGCCGGGGCCGTGAAGCGCAGCGAGAAGCTGCGGTGGCCGCCGATGAGGAAACCCCGCCCGAAGGTGCGCAGGGTCCCCGTGCCGGAGTCCTCGACCCATTCCATGTCGGCGGCAGCGTACCCCTGGTAGGTGGTGGCCCGGATGTCGCCGATCCGCCGGAAGCCGGGCAGCCGTTCCAGACCGGGCTGGACGTCGTCGCGCCACACGGCGACCGGGTCCGGGCCGGTCTGGGTGCTGTAGGTGACGGCCAGGGTGCGCGGGTCGTCGCCGCCCGGACCGAAGGTCACCCGGTAGGCGTCCGCCGTCCGCTCGGTGTTCAGCCGCCGCCAGCCCGCGGGCAGGGCGACGGAGAAGCCCTCCGGGGCGGTCAGGCGGCGGAAGCCGGCCGGCAGTCCGGTCGCGGTGGCGGACGGGGAGGGCGGGGGCGTGGCGGACCGGGAGGGCGAAGGCGAGACCGAGGGCGTGGGGGAAGGGGAGGGGGAGGGCGGGGGAGTCGGCACGGGTACGGAGGCGCCGCCCGCCGGGGCGGCCGCCGAGCCCGGCGCGGGCGTCGTGCCGGTCGCCGTGTCGGTGCCGGCCGGTCCCCGGACCGCCGCGAACGCGGCCACCGACACCGTGACGGCGGCCAGCGCGGCCCCCGCGACCGCCAGCCGCCGGCCGCCGCGCCCACGGGGAGCGGGCACGTCCCGTACGCCCTTCCCGGCCGGAACCCGCGCCAGTTCCTCGCGGATCATGGAGCGGGTCGGCCGCCGCCGGGCGTCCTTGTCGAGCAGCCCGAGCACCGTGGGGGCGAGCGGACCGGCGTGCACGGGGGTGCGCAGCGGCAGCCGCTCGATGCTCTTCAGCGTGACCTCGGGCCGGCCCCGGTCGCGGAACGGGGGCCGCCCCTCGGTCATGGTGTAGAGCAGCGCGCCCAGCGCCCACAGGTCGTCGCCCGGCCCCGCGCCCTCGCCGCGGGCCTGCTCGGGGGAGGCGTACGAGGGGGCGGTCACCCGGGAGGCGGGGGTCGCGCCCGCGAGCCCGAACCCGGTCACCACCACCGGGCCCTGGTCACGGACGTACACCTGGCCGGGGCTCAGCTCCCCGTGGGTCGCGCCCTCGGCGTGCGCCGCGTCGAGCACGTCGAGCAGTTCGAGGCCGATGCGGGCCGCCTGCGGATACGGCAACGTGCCCTGCCGGCCGAGGAGTTCGCCGAGCGGGGTGCCGTCGATCCACTCGACGACCGTCCACAGCGCGCCCGACTCCTCGGTCACGTCGATGACCGTGCCCACCCGGCCGGGCCGGCGCAGCGCCACGGCCCCGGTGGTGCGCAGGACCCGCTCGGGGGTCCGGACCGGGCCGCGCGCCGGGACCCCGGGCAGGGCGACCCGGGTCACCAGCCGGGGCCGGCCCGCCTCGGCGTCCTCCGCGTACCAGCACACGTGGTTCGTCTCCCGGTGGACGACCTCCAGCAGCCGGTAGCGTCCGGCGACCAACTCGTGTGCGGAGACGTGCGCCTTGACCATGGTCATCCCTCGCTGGAACCCCTGCCTCGTCTTGCCCAGGAGTACGACGGCCGCGACACGCGGTGTTCAACGGGAGCCGACTTCGCCGCCGTTTCTGCCTTTCGTTCAACGGCGGGGGCGCCGGACCGGCCGGGAGCGGGCGTGTCAGTGCAGGCCGAAGCGTTCCGCCCAGCCCAGCATCTCCGCGGTCGTCGTGTTGCCGCCGCACACCACCAGGCCGAGGCGGGCGTCGTCGCCGACCCGGTCCAGGACCTGGCGGGCGGCCGGCAGCAGACAGCCGGCCGCCGGTTCCGTCCACACCTTGGCGTGGTCGGCGAGGTCGAGACAGCCCTGCACGGCGTCCTGGTCGGCGACCACCAGGACCTCGGTGACCAGCGCGGACACATGGTCGTAGGTCAGCTGCGACACGGAGGGCGCGCTGAGCGTGGTCACCACCGACGACAGCGCGACCGGCAGCGGTCCGCCGGCGGCCAGCGCCTGGGACATCGCCTCCGCGCCCGCCGTCTCCACGCCCCACACCCGGACGTCCGGACGGCGGGCCCGCAGCGCGGCGGCCACCCCGGCGATCAGTCCGCCCCCGCCGACGCTGACCAGGACGTCCGTCAGCTCACCGGCGTCGTCCGCGAACTCCAGCCCCACGGTGCCCTGTCCGGCGATCACCACCGGGTCGTCGAAGGGGTGGACCAGGGTCAGGCCCTCCTCGCACAACTCGTCGACCAGCGCGAACGCGCTGCCCATGCCGTCCGTCAGCCGCACCAGGGCGCCGGCCTCCTGGGCGAGCGCGATGGACCGCGCCGGCGCCTTGCGCGGCATGACCACGGTCGCCTTCACATCGAGGGCGGCGGCCATCACCGCGACCGCGATCCCGTGGTTGCCGCCGCTCATCGCCACCACACCGGCCGCCCGCTCGGCCTCGGTCAGCGACAGCAGCTTGGCCGTCGCGCCGCGCGCCTTGAACGAGCCGGTGCGCTGGAGCAGTTCGAGCTTGGTGATGACCGGGACGCCGAGCAGCGCGGACAGGCCGTGGCTCGGCACGGTCGGGGTGCGTACGACGTGTCCGGCGATGCTGTCCGCCGCCGCTTCGATGTCCGAGAGGCCGATCAAGGCTGTCACCCTTTCCGGCGCGGGGGACCGGGGGGACCGCGCCGTCTCGCACCTTGTCCCGCCCGGCCCGTGCCGGTCAACCCGATCTCAGTGCTGCTGGGCGCGCTGCGGGGTCGCCTCGCTCGGACGGACGACCACATGGCCCTCGCCCTGGAGCATCAGCTGCACCGCCTCGCCCGAACCGCCGCGCAGCATCGAGCCGATCGACTGCGACCGGTGCAGGGAGGTCTGGAGGTGCGCCGTCCAGCCCACTACCGCGTCCGTGTCCACGTACACCGGGGCCTGCGGGGTGACCGGAATCACCAGCGGGTTGCCCTCGCAGACCAGTCCCAGTCTGCCGTACCCGGAGAAGAGGCTGTTGAACAGGCCGCCGCCGGTGATGCCCGCGCCCTTGACCGTCTTGATCTCGTACGACAGTGACGCGTCGAAGCACAGGACGTTGCGGCCGTTGACCGTGAACTGGTCGCCCGCCTCCACCTCGACGACGAAGCAGTTCTGCGCCTCGTGCGCGAACCACGCCTCGCCCTGTCCGCGCACCGTCATCAGGGGCAGTCCCTCGCCGGTGACCGCGCGCTTGAGCATGCCGCCCATGCCCTGGCCCTTGCGCTCGAACGCGAGATCACCGCGGTAGGCGATCATCGCGCCCTGGCGGGCGAACATCTCGCCGTTCACCGTGTACTTGACGCACTTGGCGTTCTCGACGGTCATACCCGGTGCGGCGGACGGCTGCACCACGTGCTCACTGGAAAAGAGATCACCCTTCATGCGGGCATGGTGGCCCGGAAGGCGTCGTTCCGCCAAGATCACGGACGAGATTCCGGCCGAACGCCGTCAGGCGCCGAAGAGCTGGGTCCAGTACGTGCCCGCCCGGCCGCCGCCCACGAAGCCGATGCCGATGTGGGTGAAGTCGGGTTTGAGGATGTTCGCGCGGTGGCCGGGGCTGTTCATCCAGCCGTCGACCACCTCGGCCGGGGAGCGCTGCCCGCAGGCGATGTTCTCGCCGATCGTGCGCCGCCGGGAGCCCGCGGCGGCGGCCCGGTCCCAGGGCTGGGAGCCCTCGGGCGAGGTGTGCGCGTAGAAGTCGCGGGCCACCATGTCCGCGCTGTGCGCCTGCGCGGCGGCCGTGAGCAGGGGGTCGACGGCCAGCGGCGGCAGGCCCGCCGCGCGCCGCTCCCGGTTGGTGAGGTCGACGACCTCGGCGCACGTCCGGGCCAGCGCGTCCGGGGTGAGGGGCCGCGCCCACAGCGCCGTCCAGTAGGTGTCGCCGCCGCGCGGGCCGGTGACGTACGCCAGCCCCGCCTGGGTGAAGGCCGGGTCCTGGAGCGTGCGCCGGGCCCGCTCGGTGCGCAGGCAGTAGTCGATGAACTCGGCGGGTGTCCGGGGGCCGGAGACCAGGTGCTCGCCGACGGTGACGTACGTGTATCCGGTCGCGCCGACCCGCTGGTGCAGGGACGTCCCGTCGCGTCCCTCGCTCCCGAGACGCCCGGCGGCGGCCATCTCGGCGGCGTGCGCCCGAGCCGCCGCCACCAGCCGCCCGTCCAGCACCACAGGAGCCGAACCGACCTGCGCCCGCGCCGAGTTGACGAGGGGAAGAAAACCGTCGGGGTCGGGAGACGCCAAGACGCGTCCCCCTCCACCACGGACACCGGCCGACCCCGCCGCAGCCCCACCGCCGACGGGCGTCCGCCCCGGCGCCGCCGCGCGGCTGCTCGGTATCCGGCCCGGTCCTGGCCCGTGACCGGTGGACGCTCGCCCCGCCGCTGCCCCGCCGAGGTTGGGCGTCCGCCCCCGCGCTGCCTCGCCGCCGTTGGGTGTCCGCCCCTGCGCTGCCGCGCGGTCCGTCGGCGTGCGTCCCGGTGTCGCTCCGTGGCCGGAAGGCGGTCGGGTCGGGATCGGACCCGGCCCCGAGGGGTGTGGTGGGGCCGGTTCGTCGAGGACGTCCACGCCGAAGTCGCGGGCGAGGCCCGCGAGGCCGTCGGCGTAGCCCTGGCCGAGGGCGCGGAGTTTCCAGTCCGGCCCGCGTCGGTAGACCTCGGCCAGCAGCAGCACCGTCTCGCCGCCCGGCCGGGGCGGGGCGAACCGGGCGACGGTGCGGCCCCGGCCGTCGGAGACCTGGAGCGCGGGCGCGGGCAGGGTGCCGAGCGGGGTGCCGGGGTCGGCGGCGCTGACCACCAGGGTGACCCGCGTGGCGCCCGCCCGCAGCAGCCCCGGGTCGACGGTCAGCGTGTCACCGCGCAGCCGGACGCCCGGCGCGGCCGGCTGGTTGTAGAACACGAAGTCCGCGTCGCCGCCGACCGTGCCGCTCCCGTCGGTGACGAGCGCGGACACGTCGAACGGCCCCGGCACCCGCAGCGTCAGCGGGCCGCCCGGAAGGGGCAGATTGCCCCCGGGAACCAGCTCGCTCATCGCACCGCCGCTCGTGAGGGGACCTCGGGCCCGGTGGGGCCGCCCGGAGAACGTCCGGGCCGAGCGGGATGGTTCCCGGGGCGCCCCCGGAGGGGCCGGCGCGGGAGGGGTCAGCCGCGCGGCACGCCCGGAGCGATGTCCTCGTGCCGCTCCACCGACGCCCCGCGCACGCTCTTCGCCCGCTTGCCGCAGAACGCCGACTCCAGGGTGCGCCCCATCGTGGTGAGCACCGTCGTGTTGTTGGAGGTGGTGGCGAGCGCCGCGACGCTGCGTGTGCCGTCCTTGGTGGCGAAGGCGTACGTGTAGTAGCCCTGCACGGTGCCCGTGTGGCCGTACACCGAGACACCGCAGGACAGGTCGCGGCGGCGCAGCCCCAGCCCGTACGCCGTGGTGGCGTCGACCTTGCGCATGCTCTCCATCTCGGCGAGCCGCGCGGACGACATCAGCCGGCCGCCGAGCAGGGCCGACAGGAACGTGTCCAGGTCGCGGGTGCTGGAGACGATCGCGCCCGCGCTCTGCGCCCAGGACACGGTCTGCTCGGTGGAGTCGACCAGGGCGGCGCCCTTGGTGTCCGGGGTGAGGTAGCCACGCGCGTACCGCCCGGGAATCCCGGTGTCGGGGTGGATGTAGAACGTGTCGCGCAGGCCCAGCGGTTCGAAGATGCGGTTCTGGTACGCGGTGCGCACGGAGTGCCCGGTGAGCTTCTCGATGAGCATGCCGGCGACGACGAAGTTGGTGTTGGAGTACGCGTAGGCGGCGCCCGGCGCGTCGGTGGGCCGCTTCTTCAGGGAGAGGTCCACCAGCTGGCGGTAGGTGAAGACCTTCCTGCGCACGGACTCGAAGCCGGACACCGACTTGGCGAACATGTCGTTGGTGTAGTCGTACAGCCCGCTGCGGTGGCTCAGGACGTGCCGCACGGTGATGCGGTCGTCCGGGAGCAGCCCCGGCAGATAGCGGTCGACCGGTGCGTCCAGGGACAGTCGGCCCTCGTCGGCCAGTTGCATCAGCACGACCGTCGAGAACGTCTTGGTGACGCTGCCGACCCGGAAGCGGTCGCCCGCGCCGATCGCCCGCCGGGTGGCCCGGTCCGCGACGCCCTGGGTCACCTCGTGGACGGTGCCGTGGTCGTCGATCCGCGCGATCGCGCCGGGTGCGCCCTGGGCGAGCGCCATGCGCAGCACGTCACGCACACCGGTGGTGTCGGGCGCCGGCAGCGCGACCGCCCCGGCCCCGGCCCCGTCCTCCGCGTGCGCCCCGCCCGTCGTCGCGTGCGCCGGGACCGTGAGCAGCGACAGCGCCACCGCCCCGAGCACCGCGCCCCTGCCCACCGTTGCCGAGACCATACGATCTCCTTCCATTCATGCTGATGTACTGTCGAATCGGCCGTCTTCCGGCGAGGGAACCTACTCGCACCCCACCCCCTCGCCCCGGCTGACACACAGTCGGACCCCCTGTGATCACCCGCACGGCCAACTGCCTCTTCAACAACCCCTGTTTCTTTCATTGACAGCGGAAAATAATGGCCTTAGGTTCCCGGCCATGCGCTCGCCCTCCCGCACCGAGACGTTCCCGGCGCACACCCCGGCCGCCTCGCAGGTCTTCACCACGGTGCTGTCCCACGGACCCCTCACCCGGTTGGAGGCGGCCCGTCGGGCGGGGCTGTCCGCGGCGGCCGTCACCAAGGCGGTGCGCCCGCTGCTGGAGGCGGGCTACCTGGTCGAGGACGTCGACGAGGAGGCCCGGCCGGCGCTCGGCCGGCCCGCGAACCTGGTGCGGGTCGACGGCGGACGGGCCCTGTTCGTGGGCGTCAAGGTCACCGGCGACGAGGTCATCGGGGTGCTGACCGACCTGTGCTGCCGCATCCGGATCGCCCGGCGCCTCCCCCTCACCGACCGCGGCACCAAGGCCGTCCTGGCGCTGACGGCCGAACTGGTGCAGGAACTGCGCGCCGGAGCCGACGACTTCGGTGTGCCCGTCCTCGGCCTGGGCGTCGCCGTCTCCGGCGACGTCGACCGCGCCGAGGGCGTCGTGCGCTACTCGCCCTTCCTGGAGTGGCACGACGTACCGTTCGCCGAACTCGCCGCCATGACCACCGGGTTGCCCGTCACCCTGGACAACGACGTGCGTGCCCTCACCGTCGCCGAGCAGTGGTTCGGCGCCGGGGTGGGCCTGTCGAACTTCGCCGTGGTCACCGTCGGCGCCGGCATCGGCTGCGGGCTCGTCGTCCACGGCCAGGTGATCGCCGGCGCGCACGGTGTGGCCGGTGAGATCGGGCACGTGGCCATCGACCCGGCGGGGCCGCCGTGCCACTGCGGCAACCGGGGCTGCGTGGAGGCGATCGCGGGCGACGCCGCCATCGTCGCCCGGCTGCGCGAGGTGACCGGCCGCCCGGTGGCCGACACCGCCGAGGCCGTCGCCCTCGCCCACGAGGGCGTCACCGGGGCCCGTGAGGTGTACGCGAGGGCGGGGGAGGCGATCGGCCGCGGCATCGCGACCGTGGCCAACCTGCTCGGACCCGAACGCGTGATCATCTCCGGGGAGGGCCTGGCCGCCTACGACCTGTTCGCCGAGCAGATCCGCGACTCCTTCACGGCGGCCGCCTTCGGCTCGGCCGCCCGCTGCGACGTACAGACCCGTCCGCTTCCGTTCGAGGAATGGGCACGCGGGGCCGCGGCCGCCGCGATCCAGTCCTTCATCACCTCAACCCACACCACGGGCAAGGGCTGAGCCGCCCCGACCCTGAACCCCTGGAGGTACGGCCCATGCGGTCATCCTCGTATTCCGTCCTGCCCGCACGCGGGCTCAGAACAGCAGTCGTCCTGGCCCTCACCGCGGGCCTGGCCACCGCCGTCCCGGCCGCCCACGCCGCCGGCACCACCACCCCGGCCGCCCCGGCCGCGACCGCCCCCGTCGCGGCCAAGCCGTACATGGGCTGGTCGAGTTGGAGCATGCAGTCGTCGAAGTATCCGGGTCTGAACCCGGACGGCGACTACAGCTATCTGACTGAGGCGAATGTTCTGAAGCAGACGGATGCGTTGGCGTCGAAGCTGAAGAGGTTCGGCTACGAGTACGTCAACATCGATGCCGGCTGGTGGCGTGACAACGCCTGGAAGCCGGAGTTCGACCAGTATGCCCGCCAGACGACGGATCCCGTCCGTTTCCCGCACGGGATGAAGTGGATGGCGGACCGTATCCATGCGAAGGGTCTGAAGGCGGGTATCTATCTGCCGGTGGGGTTGGAGAAGGAGGGGTACAACGACGGCAGGTCGCCGATCTGGAACGCTCCTGGCTGTACGACGGCGGATGTCGTGTACGGCGATCTGCGGACGACGAACGGCTGGGACAGCGCGTACAAGCTGGACTTCTCGCGGCCGTGTGCGGAGAAGTACATCGAGTCCCAGGCGCAGTTGATAGCGGGGTGGGGGTACGACTTCCTGAAGCT